>PTKJ01000017.1 GCA_002937675.1 Alphaproteobacteria bacterium MarineAlpha9_Bin1
AAAAACTTTGGAAAATTATTAATTAAAGTTTCAGAATAATATTTACTTTTTATCCTTGGCTTTATTAATTTTTAAAGAAAGCTCTTTCAACTGATTTTCATCAATATTTGAAGGCGCATTCATTAATAAATCTTGTGCTTGTTGATTCATAGGAAACATAATTACTTCTCTTATATTTGGCTCATTTGCCAATAACATTACTATTCTGTCTATTCCAGGAGCAATTCCGCCATGCGGCGGAGCTCCATATTTAAAAGCATTATACAAAGCACCAAATCGAGTTCGTAAATCATTAGAACTGTATCCTGCAATGTTAAATGCCTTTTCCATAATATCTGTGCGATGATTTCTGATTGCACCTGAAGAAAGCTCAATACCATTGCAAACTATATCGTATTGCCAAGCTAAGATTTCTAACGGATCTTTAGATTCCAAAACTTCCATTCCTCCTTGAGGCATAGAAAAAGGATTATGACTAAAAATTATAGAATTACCTGATTCATCTAACTCGTACATAGGAAAATCTACAATCCAACAAAACTTAAAAACTTCTTGTTCAATAAGGTCCATTTCTTGCGCAATACGCATCCTAGATTTTCCAGCAAAACTTGAGGCTTCAGATTCCGAATTGCAAATAAAGAAAACCGCATCTCCATCTTTTGCAAGTGAGTTTACTTTAATTTTTTCGATTGCATTACTGGACATAAATTTAGCTATTGGTCCCTTAGCTTCATTATCACTTAATATAATATATCCTAAACCTGGTTGACCCTGTTCTTGGGCCCAAGAATTTAATTTATCAAAAAAAGAACGAGGCTTATTCGCTGCAGACGGTGCGGTTATAGCTCTCACAACGGCACCTTTATTAATTTGATCGCGGAATACTTTAAACGTCACTCCTTCTAGCAAAAAAGCTTTAGTTACATCAGAAATTTCTAGAGGGTTTCGTAAATCAGGCTTATCAGTTCCATACTTTAAAATAGAATCTTTATACTTTATTTTGGGGAAAGGAGGAGTATTAATCTTCCAATTAGAAAATTCTTTAAATAATCCATAAAGCACAGGTTCTATAGTTTCGAAAACATCCTCTTGGGTTACAAATGCCATCTCCATATCAAGCTGGTAAAATTCTCCAGGGCTTCTATCTGCTCTAGCATCCTCATCTCTAAAACAAGGAGCAATTTGAAAATATTTATCAAATCCTGAAGCCATAATTAATTGTTTAAATTGCTGTGGAGCCTGTGGCAAAGCATAAAACTTACCTAAATTTAACCTTGAAGGAACTAAAAAATCTCTGGCACCTTCTGGCGAAGAAGCGGTTAAAATAGGAGTTTGAAATTCATAAAAGCCCTGTTCAATCATTCTTTTCCTAATAGAAGAAATGATTCTTGATCTTAAAAGCATATTATTCTTGACGATAGTCCTCCGCATATCTAAAAAGCGATTTTTAAGCCTTAACTCTTCTCCTAAATCATGATTACCTGAAACTGGCATAGGCAAGATATCAGAAGGGGACTCTAATATAAATTTATCTATTTTTACCTCTATATCTCCCGAGGGAATTTTAATATTTATTAATTCCTTATCTCTAAGAAAAACTTTTCCTATTATTGTCACAACACTTTCTAAACGAGCTGCTTCGCAAGAATGAAAAAAATCACTATCACTGTCTATCACAATTTGAATAATTCCATACTGATCACGTAAATCAATAAATAATAACCCTCCATGATCTCTTTTTCGATCAATCCATCCAGATAATTTTACCTCTTCACCTACATTCTTTGAACTTAATTCACCACAAGTATGAGAACGATACAAATGCATCAAAAATTCCTTTATTAAATATCAGTTACTTATATAGAATAACAAATTAGTTTAATTATGTCCTTTTAGACAATATTTTTAATATTTAAAACCAAAAAATAATTTGATTATTTGCTCTAATCTAATTCTGATGTTATTTCAAACTCTATGAATCTAGTTTCTACATCTAAAGATGTTAAAAATTTATGTGATAAATTATCTAAGGATAAATTTATCTGCATAGATACTGAATTTGTTAGAGAAACATTTTACTTCCCCAAACTTTGTCTTCTACAAATAGGTGATTCTATAGGTAACGGCTGGGCTATTGATGCTTTAGTTAATAATATTGATCTATCACCTATGTATTCTCTTCTTTTAGACACAAAAATACTTAAAGTTTTTCACGCACCTAGGCAAGATCTGGAAATTTTTTACAAATTAATAGGTAAAATTCCAAACCCTATATTTGACACTCAGTCAGCTGGTATGGCCTGCGGTTTTGGAGATTCTGTTAGCTATGAAGTTCTCGTAAGAAACTTACTTGGCATTAAAATTGATAAAAGTTTTAGATATAGAGATTGGTCACTTAGACCTTTGAAGAAAAAGCACCTAGAATATGCTATTGGAGATGTAACATATTTATCTAAAATTTATCGATTTTTAAGTAAACAGATAGTTAAGAAAAAAAGATCTAATTGGATTAAAGAAGAAGTAGAAAAGTTCTATAATACAGATTTATATCTAACTGATCCCTATTCGGCTTGGAAAAAAGTAAAGATAAAGAATAGTAATCTAAAAAGTTTATCTATATTAAGAGAAGTAGCGGCATTAAGAGAACAAGTTGCACAAAAAAACAATACCCAAAAAAATATGATTCTAAAAGATGAAGTTTTAGTAAAAATAGCTTTTAATGCCCCAAAAAGTTTATCTAATCTGAAGAAAATCAGGGGTCTCCCTCATTCTAAATTAACTAACCATATGAAGAGTTCAATAATAGAATCTGTTAATAAAGGGACAAATAACAATAATACAAGTTGGGTACCAAAAAAAAATAATTCGCCACCTAACGTCTCAAAATTAATAATTAAAATATTGAATATACTATTAAAAATTACTGCAGAAAAATATAATATTTCTGAAAAATTAATTGGAAACAGGAGGGACTTAGAAAAAATTGCTTCTGGTATAAATGATACAAAAGTATTAAAAGGATGGCGTTATGATATTTTTGGAAAAACTGCTTTATATTTCGTAAGTGGAAAAATTGCAATTTCCTCTTCAAAAAACAAAATAGTCTTAAAAAAACTCTAATATTTTAATATGTTCCAGGATAAGCTCCACCATCCAAAAGTAAATTTTGTCCAGTAATATAACCTGCATGAACACTACATAAGAAAGCACAAGCAGCACCAAACTCCTGAGGTACTCCAAATCTGCCAGAAGGATTTTCTAACGCCCTTTCCTTTCTTACTATCTCAGGATCCTTTCCAGTTTTTTCTGATATAAATTGAAAAGAACTTCTTAAGCGATCAGTATCAAAGGGACCTGGTAACAAATTATTAATTGTCACATTATGTGCAATTGTTTTCCGTGCTATCCCAGCTACAAAACCTGTTAAACCACTCCTTGCCCCATTAGATAAACCCAATATATCAATAGGTGCTTTTACTGAACTAGAAGTAATATTGATTATTCTACCAAATTTTCTTCCTATCATTCCATCAATATACATTTTTATTAATTCTATTGGTGTAAACATGTTAGCATTACACGCACTTATCCAATCCTCTCTGCTCCAATCTCTAAAATCACCTGGAGGAGGTCCCCCTGCATTATTAACTAAAATATCTGGATCAGAACATTTATCAAGCAGCTTATTCTGGCCTTCTGACGTGGTTATATCTGCACATACTACTTTAACATCTACTTTAGACTTTTTTATTATTTCCTCGGCTGTTTTATCTAAAGTTTCTTGATTTCTCCCATTTATCAATACATTTACTCCTTCTGAAGCTAGAGCAGTAGCACAGCCTTTCCCTAAACCTCTACTAGAAGCACAAATTATTGCAGTTTTACCTGCAAGTCCCATATCCATTTTTATTTCTCCCTTAACATAATGTATATTATTTATTTTAAAGATAACAGCTTTCTAACGAATGGTACCGTAATTTTCCTTGAAGACTGTATAGAAGCCATATTAACCGTAGAAACAATATTGTTAATTGATGAAAAAGATCTATCTACTCTCTTAAGAAGATAATTAACAACCTCCATATCGACCTTAACTCCTTTATCTGTAAATTGTTTAATAATTACTCTTGAAATCAGTTTATCATCTGGTAACCCAAGATTTACCTGAGGCAATGATGATAACCTAGATCGCAAATCAGCAAGAGAAATGTTTAGTTTTTTTATTGGAATTTTTGAAGTAATCATGATTTTAGAATTATTTTCTAACAAAAAATTGAATAAGTGCAGTAAATTTATTTCGGATAGATTAGTATCTATATCCTCTAGAATTAAGCAGCTGTTATCTGATAATTCCATTATATTTTTATCTCTTATATCAGAATTTTTTATAAGAATGCCTCTTGAAAAATATTTTAATACATTGGCCAGATGGCTTTTACCAGCTCCTGAAGGTCCTACTACAACAAATCCAAATGTCAACCACTCTGGCCATTTATCTACCCATTTTACCGCCTCTTCATTACTTTTACTTACATAATAATCTTCTCTTCCCATAGAAGGTATAGTTCTTAAGTCTAAAATTAATTGTTTACTTAAAGATTTAAAATTTTCTCTCATTTTCATTCTTTTTTTTAATTAGAACTATTGGGAATAAAAGAAAATAAAATTGCCACAACCGGAATTGCAAGAAAAATTCCCAACAGTCCAAAAACGCTTCCACCTACTAAAAGAGAAAGAATTATTATTACAGGATGTAAACCAACATTTTTTCCTACATATTTGGGTGTCAAATAATATGATTCTATTAATTGTCCTATAATAAAAATCAATATTACAATCAATGCAATATTTAAACTTGCAAACTGCATTCCAGTTATACTTAAGGCTAGAAATAAACCTACAATACTTCCTATATAAGGAATAAAGGATAGCACTCCTATTGACATGCCAATTACAAAAGCCCCCTCTGTTCCGATTAAAAGTAATGAAATAAAATAATATAATGCCAGTATTATACTTACTGTTAATTGACCTCTAAAAAATGAGGATATAATTTTATCCGAATTTTGCTTGATGGAAACAAATTGTTTCTTATTACTTTGAGGAATTAAATTCTCTACAAATTGAACTAATTTATCCCAATCACTCAAAATATACCATGACACGATAGGTGTGATTACTATAAGCCCTAAAACGTTGATAAAAGCAAGACCCGACTTAAAGGCACTCTGTAAAATACTGATAGATGTAGATATAATTTTTGCACTTTCTTGAGCAAGCATATTATATAATATTTCAGAATAACTAGAGTCTTTGAAGGTATTTGGAATAAGTTTATTTATATAAGTGAATGCAAAATCTAAACTTTTATCATAAACCTCAGGCATTTTTTCTATTAAATTACTAAATTGTTGAACAAACAAAGGAACTAGAAAAAGGAAAATACCCACAAAAAAGAAAAACGACATTAATAATAATATCGATACTGAAAATTTATGTCCCAGCCCATATTGTTTAAGTTTCACTAGACTAGGATTTAAAATATAGGCAATTAAAAGCCCAACTATAAAAGGCAACAATATGCTAGAGGCAAACCATAGAAATACAAAAATGATGCTTCCACAAATAAGCCAAAAATAATTTTTTTTATTTATCACAATACTTCCTCAAAATACAACTATTCACTCTATCACCAAAATATCAGAATTCTCTCCAGATTTAGTTTTATCTTTATTTATTATTTTGTCATTGTCATCTTGAGCATTTATGATTTTTACATCATACAAATTCTCATTTTCTGAATTACTTTGTATATCAATACGATAATTTCTAAGTAATCTGTGCAAATCAGATTTTTTTCTGTAAGATATATAAGCTTCCAGACTAGCTTCATTCAAACTTAATGATAGGATTTTTACCTCTCCTACCTCATTCAGATTTTTTATTGTATCCACAATGAATCTCCATTCGCTAAGATCATTATAAAATACCTTAAAATATATTTTTTTAGCATTTTGCTTATTATTTTTAAGCCAATAGTCATCAAATTCATTTGAAATTATATTTATGGCCCTTAATAGAAAATCATCTAATATTTCCCCTGGATAAGATTTTAAAGTTCTGTCCTTAAAAAAATTTTCTTCTTTATTCTCTGTAATAATGGTTGCCCCAAATATTCCTCTATAATGATCTTGATTATGTGTAGATATTTTTGAAGAGGTAACTAGAATGTATGACATGCCATATCTAGATGCAAAATTAGTCAACTTATCTATTTTTAATAAACTAACATCGGCATAACTTAAGTTTATAAGATCTTCTGCATCACCATTTGGAAATATTATTGGAATAAAATGTTTTCCTTTAAACTCATTTTGCCAAAGTTGTCTCCATAAATTAGGGTCGTCCCATAAAATTTTTTTATTATTTATTTCTAAAATAGGGATAATAAGTATGGAAGATAATTTTTTTTCTGAAAAATTTATTTTATTTTTTACTAACCATTGTTTTAGTAATTGCTTATCAAACATAACAGTAAAATCTGCACTATAACTCTTGTTATTATAATTTTCATTATATATTTGGTAACCACTTACAAAATTTTTTATTTCTAGTTCTTGGACTCTTTTATCAACAAAAAAAAAGTTTTTATAATCCTCCTGGCTTAAGATCCACTTTAATAGTCTTGAGAAAGCTGATTGAATAGCTTTTTCTCTGGCTAATTCTCTTGCAAAATTTGAATCCTCATCAGCTAAATTAATTTTTATGTTCGTAATTTTATATGTATTCTCTTCATTACCAAAAACAGATGAAGAAAATAAATAAAAAAATAATAATAAAACTTTTAATAAATTTATTAAACAACGTCCATGATTAGCTACAAGAAAATATTTCATTATATCAATACCAATTCATTGAAAAACTTTATATATCATGTATCGTTTATTAAAAATATCTAAAGCTAGGATTATTACGACAAAATGAGCGCTTCAAAAAATAAAAATATCCCTAAAACACTTACATATAAAAAGGCAGGAGTAAACATAGAAGCTGGAAACAAACTCGTAAAAGAGATAAGAACTATAGTTAAACAAACAAAAAAATTAGAAAATAAAGGAACGATTGGAAATTTCGGTGCTTTATTTGACATTGGTAAAACAGGTTTTAAAAATCCAATTCTTGTTGCGGCAAGTGATGGGGTGGGAACTAAAATTTTATTAGCCGAAGAAATGAAAATTCATAAGTTCATTGGAATAGATTTAGTAGCTATGAGCGTGAATGATATAGTTGTTCAAGGCGCAAAACCATTATTTTTTTTAGATTATCTTGCTGTAAATAAGTTAAATATAAGGAAAGCCAAAGAAATTATTTCAGGAATAGTCAAAGGGACTGAAATTTCAGGATGCTCATTAATTGGAGGAGAAACTGCAGAACTACCTGATATATATAGAAAAAATACCTATGATTTAGCAGGTTTTGCACTAGGTGCAGTAGAAAAAGATAAAGTACTTCCTAGAAGCAATATAGCTAAAAAAGATATAATCATTGCTCTTAAAAGTTCTGGTATACATTCAAATGGTTTTTCCTTAGTAAGAAAAATAATTAAACATAGAAAAATTTCTCTCTACGATAAAATATTAAATTTTACTTCTAAAAATATAGGAGAGCACCTATTAACTCCCACAAAAATATATGTAAAATCTATTTTACATGAAAATGATCTAAATAATATTAAAGCGTGTGCACATATCACGGGTGGAGGTTTAATAGATAATCTGCCTAGAGTACTTCCTAGTAATCTATCAGCAGTCATTTATGCAGAAGAAATTAGGCCTTTACCTATTTTTCATTGGCTTAAAGATGCAGGAAATATATCTACTCATGAAATGTTAAAAACTTTTAATTGTGGAATAGGAATGTGCATAATTGCTTCCCCGGCAAAAGCTGATAAAGTAGTTAAAAACTTCAACCAAATGGGGGAAAAAGCTTACGTAATAGGAGAAATCAATTCGAACACTAGTAGCAGAAGAGTAATTTTTACCAATAAAAACAAAATTTGGGGTTCATAATTTCATTAGAATAATTAGCCAACTATTTCTTCAGCCTTAAAAAAGAATGAAATTTCAATGTTTGCATTTTCATCGCTATCAGATCCATGGACAGAATTAGCTTCTAAGGATTTGGCGAATTCAGCTCTGATGGTTCCACTTTTTGCTTCCTCAGGGTTAGTAGCGCCCATTACACTTCTATATAAAGAAACCGCATTACTTGCCTGTAAAACTTGAACTACAATGGGTCCAGAAATCATATAATTAACTAAATCCTTAAAAAAGGGTTTCTCTGCGTGTACAGAATAAAATTTTTCTGCTTGTTCTCTCGTTAAATGTATTCTCTTTTGTGCAACTATTTTTAGTCCAGCTTCTTCTATTATATTATTAATTTTTCCTGTAATTGATCTTTTAGTTGCATCAGGCTTTATTATGGATAATGTTTGCTCTTCCATCCGACTAGTTTGCTCCTTGAAACTTTACAAGTTAATTAAATATTTTATTTTTTAGTCTTTTCTAAAAATTTTTTTACATAGCTATTTAACATTCTCACTCCAAAAGCAGTTGCCCCAGAAGGAAAAAGATCTGAATTGCTTTTTGACCAAGTAACTCCAGCTATATCAATATGAGCCCAAGGAATATCACTTACAAACTGTTGAATAAATTTTGCTCCTGCAGTTGAACCAGCCCCTCTTCCTGATCCTACATTTTTCATATCTGCTATTTCTGACTTTATGTCTTCATCATATTCTGGACCCACTGGTAGTCTCCATAATTTTTCACCAGTTTTTTCTCCTGCATAAGAAATATTATTAGCTAGATCATCATCATTACTAAAAAGTCCAGCCCTCTTATTACCAAGGGTTACTATGACAGCTCCCGTCAGCGTGGCCAGATCAATTAACTTTTTAGGATTAAATTTTTTTATGCCATAGGAAACTGCATCAGCCAATACTAACCTGCCTTCAGCATCAGTATTAATAACTTCTATAGTATGGCCTGAAAAAGAAGTTACTACATCGCTCGGTCTCTGTGCTTTTCCTGAAGGCATATTTTCAACCAAGCCAACAACAGCACACACATCTACTTTAGCTTTTCTCTTTGCAAGTGCTTTCATCAAACCTATAACTACTCCTGCCCCGGCCATATCATATTTCATATCCTCCATTCCATTAGACTGTTTAATAGAAATCCCTCCTGTATCAAACGTAACACCCTTTCCAACAAAGCATATATCGGGTTTTGATTTGCTTTTTTTATTTGCTCTCCATCTCATAGTAACAAGCCTCGGCTCATTATTACTTCCCTGCGCTACTCCGATTAATGCTCCCATTTTGAGTTTTTTTATCTGTGTTAAATTTAAAACCTGTACTTCAATTCCTTCATTTCGTAATTTTAGAACTTCTTTTGATAAGGTAATTGGATTAAGTATATTAGGGGGCTCAGATACTAAGTTACGTGTTAAGAATACTCCATCTTTCAATGCATTGAGTGCAACGTATTTATTTTTTACTACATTAGGATTATCTACAATTACTTCTAAAGATTGGAGATCGGAGACAAATTTGGGTTTGCTTTTAGACTTATATTTATTAAAACTATAAGAACGAAGACAAAAACCCTGTGCAAGATGAATAGCAAAATCTACATCAGAAACATTCAAACTTTTGAACGATTTTAAAGTTATTGCCATATTTTTGATTTTGTCCGGGATAATAGAGAACAAGTTTCCTCCTATTCTCTCAATTTTATCCTCATCAAGGTTTGCAGAACTTCCTATTCCATACAAAATAATTTCTACTACATTAGTAATATTCAAGGTTAAAAAAGATAATGTTTCTTTGTTTTTTCCAGCGAAAGATTTATTTCTTATAGCCCTAGAGATAATACCTTTGCTTTTCTTGTCTATACTAAGTATATCTCCGTACAGCTTTAAAGAATCATCTAATAAAACTACTAAAAGTTTTTTATTTTTTGAATAATTTTTGATGAATGAAACTCTTACCGACATTTTATTTCCTTCCCAAGCCACCTTAAATTAATAAAAAAAAATTATATACACAATTGATTGTCACACTATATTAAAAGTATCATATGCTATATCAAGATTAATATTATAAAGCAAAAACATTTATTAAATTTAAAAATGTATGGAAAACACTTGTATGTAATCTCTTTATATTTATTACGCCAACTTATTGGACCATTTATTCTAATAATGATTTCATTAATTGGTATAGTATGGCTCGCTCAGTCGTTAAGATTTATAGAATTAATAGTTACTAGGGGACTAACATTTGGGTTATTTCTAAATCTTACTATATTGATTATTCCTAAACTAACAGCATCAATTATTCCTTTTGTAGCTTATTTATCTGCAACTATTGCATTTTTAAAATTGAGTTCTGAGTCAGAAATTATTGCTATGAGCAGTGCAGGAATAAGTAATTTCAGAATCATTTTAGCACCTTCAATATTTGGTTTTTTATTAGTAATTATTTCATTTATTTTAGATAGTCACGTAGCTCCAGTGTCCATGAATAAATTTAAGGATTTACAAAATAATATAAGAGATAAGTATATATCTTCACTTTTTCAAGAAAAGGTGTTTTCTTCTCCTGTATCTGGAGTGACAGTATTTGTAAGAGAAATTGATAAATATGGTACATTAAGGGGGATTTTGATACACGATTCTAGAGACCCAAAAAAAACTTATACTGTTATAGCTGAGTCAGCAAAAATTGAAAAAACACCTGAAGGACCTTACTTTTCTGCAATAAATGGAAATAGGCAAGAAATTAACTATGAAAATCTAAGTATTTCACTTCTATATTTCGATCAATACTCCTACGGGATAAAAAATATTACCAATCAAGAGGAAAAAAGATTTAGAGAAGCTAGCGAGAGAACAACATACGAATTATTTAATCCTCATGAAAAATTAAGTGAATTACACCAGAAAGAATTTATGGCTGAAGCACACCAACGCCTAATTTCCCTCCTAATTATAATGGCAATGATAATTCTAGGTACTATAACTTCTTTAGTAGGAGAATTTGATAGAAGAATCTCTTTAAAAAAATTAACCTATTCTGCTTTCACAGCAGTTTCATTGCAATTATATGTGATAGCTACCATTCCTTTAATAATTAAATCTACAGAAATAATTCCACTATTATATGCAATTCCCATAATAGTAATTATAATATTTTTATTGTTACTTTTTGATAAGAAAATTAAGATGGTTTCCCTAATTTCAATTAAGAAAAATAGATAAATGAACTTTTTAAAATCACCAATTATGTTATATTTTTTCAAGCATGCTATAGTGCATTTTCTAGTTGTCTTATTTGTTTTATGCCTTATCACCACTTTAAGTGAAGTGATTGAATATGCCAAACAAACTTCCAATATTGAAAAAGGTGAATTTTTCTTAAGCACTAAAATGGCCTTATTACATTTACCCTATATGATCCAAAGAATAATACCTTATGCAGTTTTTTTTGGAACTATGCTATCTTTATTAAGATTATCAAAAAGTTTTGAGTTAGTAATAGCCAGAGCAGCAGGCCTTAACATTTGGCAGTGTTGTCTGCCTTATATCTTTTTAGCAATTTTGATTGGTTTTGTGAATATTGGAGTATTGAGCCCTATCACGGCTGTAACCCAAACTAAATTAATGCAGATAGAGACTAATGTTTTAAGTAAAAATGATAGTCATCTTCAGGTAACAGGAGGAGGGTTTTGGTTACATCAAAAATATGGAGACAAATCATCTATTATACATGCAAATGCTATTAATCCTGAAAAAATGGAGCTTCAAAAAGTAATTATATTTAGATATGATAAAAACGAATTCTATGAAAGAATAGACGGGAAAACAGCTTCATTAAAAGATGGTTACTGGGAAGTAAGTAATGCTATTAGAACTGACCATCAACAAAAAACTAATAAAATTATAATATATAAATTGAAAACCAATCTTACCAGTACAAAAATTAAAGAAAGTTTTTCTCCGCCAGAAACAATGTCTTTCTGGTCAATGCCTAAATTTATAGAAATAATAGAAAATGCTGGATTTAGTTCAAGGAAACATCTCATACATTGGCATTCTTTACTAGCATCACCCTTTATGCTCATAGGAATGGCACTTATAGGTGGAGTTTTTTCAGTAAAACCTTTGGGAAGAAATGGTATGGGACTAAGAATATTTGTGGGAATAATCCTTGCATTTATTATTTTCTTTTTCAATGATATCGCATCAGTTTTGGGACAAAGGTCAAATGCCCCTGCGGAAATTGCAGCTTGGGTGCCGGCTTTAATACCCATATTAATTAGTACAAGTATATTATTATATCTGGAAGATGGCTAAAATGTTAAGTCATTATTTAAAATTTTTATTAAGGAATAATTTTATTATTCTTTACTTGTTTTTTATATACTCTACTACGCACTCCTTCGCTGATATAATAAATAATGAGGGAAGCTTTCTAAGTGCTGATGTCATAGAACATCATAACGAATTATCAATGATTTCTGCCTTAGGAAATGTAGAAGTTATAAATGACAATGAAATTCTAAGAGCAAATAAATTAACCTATGATCTGGAAAATGACACAATACTTGCTAAAGGCAGTGTAAGTCTTAAAACTAAACAAGGAGACATATTATACGCTGACAGCATGGAACTTCAAGGCGATCTTAAAACTGGTATTATAAAAAATTTTTCATCAATATTAAGTGATGGATCTAGGCTTTCAGCAGCAAAGATAAATAGAGATGCTGAAAAAGGAGATACTTTAGAAAGAGTAATATATACCAGATGTAAAATATGTGAGGATAATCCTGAAGAATATCCTATATGGCAACTCAGAGCATTAGATTCTAAAAGAAATGTAGAAGAGGGAAGAATAGAATATAATCACGTAATATTGGACGCTTATGGTTTTCCAGTTTTTTATGTTCCAGCAATAAGTCATGCGGATCCATCTATTAAAAAGACATCAGGATTTTTAAGCCCTAAGTTTAAAAATAATAGCATACTTGGGCCTACTTATTCTCAACCCTATTATCATGTTTTGTCAAAATCCAGTGACATTACTCTTATACCTTCCATTACTTTTAATGAAGGACCTATTATTGCAGCAAAATATAGAAAATTAAGAGAAAAAGGTTCTACTTTCATAAAAGGAAGTTTTACTAGAGGAAGCCTAAAAAAAACAGATGGGACAGAGAGTGACAAGTTTAGGGGACATATAAATATTAATTCAATAGAAAGAATTAATAAGCATTGGATTGCAGGAGTAAATTTTATTAGAGCAAGCGATGCAACTTACCTTCCTAGATATCGTCAAGAAAAGACAACTTCTGGAACATTAGCACAAAGAGCTCATATTTCAGGACGTGATAAAGGATTTTATAGTGAAATTGAGAGTTTATATTTTCAACCCATGGATTCATCAAAAAGTAATAGACACGTTCCTTTGATTTTACCAAATACTAAAACCATCTGGATTAAACATTATAAAGAGGGATATTCAAGAGAAATCACATTGAACACAACTTTAATTGCCAGAGCTAGTGGATCTAATTCACAAAGAGTATCTCTAAAATCAAAATGGATTAAAGGAATTATTATAGATACAGGCCATGTTATCACTACAAAATTAAGTGGGCGTGCTGATTTATATAGAGATAGAAAAACTGACCAATCTAAAACATCTGGAGATCTAGGACATCATAAGGCCACAAGGTTTATACCTAAACTTGAAACTTTCTGGAGCCTCCCTTCTAAAGGAGACTTTTTAGAATTACCCATACTTTTTGAACCCATGCTTCAAAGTATTTTTAGTCCCAAAGGAGGAAATCCCAACTCAATCATTAATAATGACAGTATGGATATAGAACTTAGTCACTCAAACATTTTTTCTTCAGATAAGTTTTCTGGTCTAGACAGGGTAGAATCCGGAATTAGATTTAACTTTGGTTTTAAAACAAATATTAATCTCCAAAATTATGGAGAAATTGATGCCATAATAGGAAGATCTTGGAGACCAGAAGAACCACAAAAAGAATTCATAAAAGGAACTGGGTTAAGCGAAAAATTATCTCATACCGTAGGAAATATAAGATATATTATTCATGAGAACTTTAAATTAGATTACTCGTTCAGAAAAGACTCATTAGATTTAAGATCACAACGTGATTCAATATCTTTGGATTTAAATGTTCATCCTGTTACAGCAAATATTAATTATACAATGGTAAAAGATGATCCAAACCCTAGTCCTTCTGTCCCTATATCTTCAGAACAGGCACTTGCTTCAATAAAATGGAATATCTCTAAAAACTGGTCTACAAATATAACACAATCAAGAGATTTCGTAGGATCAAACTTTGGAGATGCAATATTTAGTAGGGCTATTGTCGAATATTTAGACGAATGTATAAAAATTAATATTTCAGTTGAACGTAATCATAGAGACATTGTTGATGTCCCTGATACAACAACTTTATCTATCACATTTGAACTCGTTGGGTTTTAGGAATAAAAGGAATATGTTCATGTATTTTAAAAAGTTTTTTTACATATATTTATTTTTTTTTATTTTTATAAACTCAATTAATGCTGAGACTGATAACAAAGAAATTGACATTATAAGTATTGTAGCTGTCGTGAATGATGAAGCAATCACTTTAACAGACCTCATTAGTCGTCTAGACTTAGTGATAATGACATCTAAGCTTCCTAATGACTACGCCACAAGGAAAAACTTATCTGCACAAATAATACAAACACTTATAAACGAAAAATTACAATCTCAGGAAGCAAATAAGCTAGATATAAGAGTATCCAAGTTAGAAATAAATAATTTCATAGCTTTTATAGAAAAAAGAAATGGAATGGAGCCTGGAACTCTTTTTTCCATTTTAATACAAAAAGGATTATCAAAAAATACTCTTGTAGAACAAGTTAAAGCAAAAATTATATGGGAAAAATTATTAAGAAAAGTAGTCGCTCCTAGAATAAGTATTAGCGAAAATGAAATAAATAATGAGCTTAATATTTTGTTATCTAATGAAGGACAAAACGAATACAAGTATTACGAAATATATCTAAATTTCAGCGTCCAACAAAAACAAAATATAATTAATACTGCTAATCAGATAAGGGAACAAATTATAGAATCAGGAAATTTTAGTGAAATAGCATTACAAATGTCACAAAGTACCACAGCTAAAAATGGAGGGCTCGTAAGCTGGACATTAGAAAATTCTATCCCTAGAGTTGTGTATGAAAAAATAAAATCTATGTCTGAAAAGTCAATTTCAGAAGCTATCATAACCAATACAGGAGTCTATATTATATCTCTTGAAGAAGTCAGAAAATTTAAAATTCCAAACTTGAGCGACAGTGTTTTAGAATTTGCTACAGTTAAATTTGAAATTCCTGCTGAAAAAGAAAGGATAGAAAAGATAACTATTGAAATTATCAAAAAAACAAAAAATTTAACTTCCTGTAAAGAATTTTCTGAAATAGAAAAAATTGATGGAAGCAATTATGAAAGTTCAATTAGAAAAAATATAATAAATAAACTACCAGTTAATTTAAGGGAAAGTTTAAGCAATTTAAAACCAGGAATACCCAGCAAACCACACGTCCAAACCGATGGGATATATGTTATAATGTTATGTTACCAGAATTTAGAAGCCAACCAAGAATATGCACTAAAAGAATTAGTAAAGAATAAACTACAGGAGAGGTATTTTAAAATGCGAAGTAACAGATTTATATTAAGTCTCAAGAGAAAGGCCTTAATTGATTTAAGAATGTGATATACAAAAATGGAAAAAATAATATTAGAAAGAATAAATGATCTTCCTAAAATTTCTGAAATTATAAAATTATATAATCTTTCAGCTAAACGATATTTAAGTCAGAATTTTATATTAGATTTAAATTTAACTAACAGAATTGTGAAAGTTAGTGGTGATATAAATAATAAAAATGTAATAGAAATAGGACCTGGCCCTGGAGCTTTAACTAGATCTATTCTCAAGACAGGACCAAATAAATTAATAGTTATAGAAAAAGATCCAAGATTTTTTGACGCTTTAAGTAATTTAAAAAAAATAGTAGGTAAAAAATTAATTTTAATTAATGAGGATGCGCTTAAAATAAATTTAAATGAAATAATGGAAAATAACAGTATTAAAGAAGCTATAATTATTTCAAATCTACCTTATTCGATTGCAACCAAATTACTAATTCAATGGTTGCCTTTTCCCAAACAAATTTCAAAGTTAACCCTTATGTTCCAGAAAGAAGTCGCAGACAGAATAGTGGCTAAAGTTGGAACAAAAAAATATGGAAGATTATCTGTAATTACGAGCCTTTATGGACATAATAAAATCCTCATGAATATTCCTTCAACTGCTTTTTATCCTAGGCCAAAAGTTAATTCAGCAATTATTCAAATAATCCCTATTCATAAAAAACATTATAATTTTAATAAGAAAACAATTGAAATGATTACACAGACTTTATTTCATCAAAGAAGAAAAACTATTAAGTCCTCTCTAAAACCCTTGGGAGATTCCATAGAATTATGTAAATTAGCAAGCTTAGACCCGTCAATTCGAGCGGAACAAGTTCCACCACAAGGTTTTGCAAGATTATCAAATATTATATCTTCTAATTAAACTTTATCGATCTAACAAATTCTGCTAATTTTATCTGTCTTATTCTTTTTAACCTTTCTGCTTTTAGTATATTATGTACATTACGAACACTATCTTCTAGGTTTTTATTAACTAAGACATAATCATATTCAGGCCAATGAGTTATTTCCTCTGAAGCTGATGCCATCCTTTCAGTCATTACTTCATCTGTATCTTGTCCCCTCTTTTTTAAACGATTCTCCAGTTCTTCCTTATTAGGAGGTAAAATAAATACAGAAACTACATCTTCTCTCATTCGGCTTCTTAACTGTTGGGCACCTTGCCAATCTATGTCAAATAGAAGATCTTCTCCATTATATAATTTTTCTTTAACTAACTTTTTGAGAGTTCCATAATTATGACCAAAAACTGAAGCATGTTCAATAAAGCTTCCTTCTTTAAGCATGTTATCAAATGTTTCATTGTTAACAAAAAAATAATCTTGTCCTTCTTCTTCTTCTGGTCTGATAGGCCTAGTAGTAACTGAAATAGATAAACTTATATTTTTATCCAATTTTAATAAAAATTTACATATAGAAGTCTTCCCTGCACCAGAAGGTGACGAAAGGACGAACATCACACCTTTATTTGTATTTTTATCCATTTAACTCCTTATCCATATATTATATAAAATAAAAAGACTTATTATTCATTCAATTTTTTAAATTTTTAACATATCTATTGTGTTGCTCTAAAGTTTGTGAAAAATGATGCCCACCTTTTCCGTCAGCAACAAAATATAAATCATTGGTCTCCATTGGAGAAAATACTGATTCTATACTATCAATTCCAACATTGCATATGGGAGTTGGGGGAAGACCATTGATCTTATAAGTATTCCAGATATGCTCTACATTTAGATCCTGTTTTGTTAATTTTCTCCCAAGATATACTGAGCCTACTAAACCATAAACTACAGTTGGATCAGACTGTAATTTCATTCCTTTTTTCAATCTGTTTAAAAAAACTGAAGCAATTCTCTTTTTTTCTGATCCTTTCTTTGCCTCTGCTTCAATTAAAGATGCCAAAATTAATACTTCACCTATATTATTTATTCCTTCAGGAAAAACTCCTACTTTTTTATAAGCATTATTAATTTTCCGTTTAGCCATATTTCTCATTAATTCAAGAATCTGCACTTTTGGAGTACCTTTAGGATAAAAATAGGTATCAGGAAAAAAATCACCTTCAACATAATTTTTAGCTATTTCTCCTTCTAACTCTTTAGTTTTTTCTATCTTATAAATAATTTGCTTATTCGAATAACATTCAGGAATAGTCAATCTATGCAAAATAACTTCATTTTTTACTAATTTTATAGAAATCTCTCTTTCTGATATATTAGGAAGAAATAAATACTCTCCAGCTTTTAGATTTTTATATTCTCTTGTAAAATAATTTAACAAAATAAAGTTATACCTACTTCCTAGAATATTATTTTGAAATAGTAGATCGCTTATTTTTAATAAAGAAAGAGAATTAGGTATTTCTATAATAACTTTACGTTTTAACGGGCCATCCTGCTTAGCATTAAAAAAAATAATTCCTAGAATTAGACATGACGCAATCAAGAAAAAAGAAAATAATAAAGAGATTATTTTCAGGAATAATCTGTAATTATATTTTTTTATATTTATTTTGACTGAACCTTACCTACAATTAAAGAAGCATTAGTTCCACCAAACCCAAATGAATTAGATAAAGCCATTTTAATTTTTCTCTTTTTAGCTTTAAAGGGAACTAAATCAAACCCAAAAGCTGCTTTACAGGGATCTGTCAAATTTAAGGTGGGGGGTGCTATGTCATTCACAACGGATAAAATTGAGAATATAGCTTCAACTGCTCCTGCAGCTCCTAGTAAATGACCTATAGAAGACTTAGTAGAACTAACAGACAAGTTGGACAAATTTTTTCCAAAAAGTTTTTTAATTGCACTTAATTCAATTTCATCTCCTAACGGAGTAGAGGTACCGTGTGCATTTATATAATTTATATCTTCTTTTTTAAGATTCCCATTTTCAATGGCAGCCTTCATAGACCTGTAGCCACCATCTCCATCTTCTGATGGAGCAGTAATATGGTGTGCATCCCCCGACAGCCCATATCCTAAAATTTCGGCATATATTTTAGCATCTCTTGCTACAGCATGTTCATATTCTTCTAAAACAACACAACCAGCTCCTTCGCCCATAACAAAACCATCTCTTCCTACGTCCCAAGGTCTGGATGCAGCTTCAGGGTTATCATTATAACTTGTTGATAAAGCTCTTGCCGCTGCAAAACCTGAAATACCAAGTCTAGTAACTGCAGCTTCTGCTCCTCCTGCTATCATTACATCCGCCTCATTTGCTTTAATAATTCTAGCTGCATCTCCAATTGCGTGAGCCCCTGTAGAACATGCAGTAACTACTGAAAGATTAGGACCTTTTAAATTATGTCTTATTGAAACCCAGCCAGAAGCTAAATTTATCAAACAAGAAGGTATAAAAAAAGGACTCATCCTTCTAGGGCCCTTTTCTTTTAAAATATTTGCCGCTTTCTCTATTGATGATAACCCCCCTATTCCCGAACCAATTAAAACTCCAGTTCGATTAGACCCCTTCTCATCTTTTGAAACCCAACCACTATCACTAACAGCTTGGTCAGCTGCATCAATGGCGTACATTATAAATTTGTCTACTTTTCTCTGCTCTTTAACTTCCAGACATCTGCCGGGATCAAACCCATCTTTATTGGAGACATCAGGAATCTGACCCGCAACTTTTGCTGGTAAGTCATCTATTTCAAAACCTTCTATTTTAGCTATTCCAGAATCCGACTCAATCAGTCTACTCCAGGTCCCTTCTACTGAAGCAGAAAGAGGAGTTACCATTCCTAGCCCTGTCACTACAACACGTCTCATAATATAGATTCTCCCAGCTAATTAATTTATGACGATTGTCCCTCTATATATTTAATTGCATCTTTTACAGTAGTTATTGTTTCAGCGGCATCATCAGGAATTTCAACTCCAAACTCTTCTTCAAAAGCCATAACTAATTCAACTGTATCAAGACTATCAGCACCCAAATCATCTATAAAACTTGCATTGTCAACCACCTTATCTGACTCTATTCCTAGATGTTCAGCTACTATGTTTTTAACTCTTTTTGGAATATCACTCATATTTTTTTTCCTTAAATTTTATTAATGTAAAAACATTAACTTATTAACATAACACGAAAACTTTGCACAAATTATAAGTGCCTGTTCAAGTATTTTTCTATATATCAACTACAAATAAACTTATATTAAAATATTAACTTTTTTAAATCATGGCCAAACCTCCATTAACGTGGATTGTGCTTCCATTTATATATGCAGCTTCTTCTGATGCCAAGAAAACACATGCTGAAGCTACATCTTGAGGTAGTCCTAGTTTTTTTGAAGGAATTTTCTCTATCAACTTTTCCTTTTGTGATTCATTTAATCCCTCCGTCATGGAAGTCTTGATAAAGCCTGGTGCTATACAGTTACTTGTTATATTTCTACTGGCTACTTCTAATGCTAAGGACTTCGACATTCCAACTAGTCCAGCTTTAGAAGCCGCATAATTTACTTGCCCTGGATTACCTATATGACCTACAATTGAAGTAATCTGTATTATCCTTCCATAACGTCTTTTCATCATTCCCTTAATAACAGATTTAGATAAATTAAAAGCGGCAAATAAATTTACCTCCATTACACTATTCCACATATCTTTATTCATTCTAATTGCTAACTGATCATCTGTAATACCTGCATTATTTATTAAAATATCTATAGGACCTACCTTATCCTCAACTTCGGGAACGAGCATATCTACGTTCTTGCTTTTACTTAAATCACAAACTATTGAGGTAAAAGCTTTTGGATATTCACTACACATCTTTTCCAAAATATTTGAGCGTGTTCCTGTAATAGCAACCTTTGCGCTCTGTTTAGCCAAAGAAACAGCTATAGCTGCACCAATATCTCCTGATGCCCCTGTTACTAGTGCAATTTTATTACTATAATCAAACATAAATTACCAATAATATCCCTATACTAATTTTGCAAATTTTTCAATATCGCCAATTGATTCTAAAGCGACACTATCAAGGTTTTTATCAATTCTCTTAATTAGTCCTGAAAGAACACTTCCGGATCCTAATTCTATAAACTGATTAACTTTACCTTGATTTTTTATTTTCTCTATACTTTCTCTCCATTTTACCCTACTAGTAATTTGATTTATCAAGCTATCTTTAATTTTTTCTGGATCCGTAATAAACAAGGCATCAACATTATTGCAAAGAACCAATTCAGGAGTAAGTATATCCAAATTCTTTATTGGATCAATCATATCTTCTAAGGCAGATTGCATTAAGCTACAATGAAAAGGTGCACTTACATTCAACCTTAATGCCCTTTTTATTCCCATTTCTTTAGAATTATCTATTGCCCTTTCAATAGCCTTCCTATGGCCAGATATAACTATTTGTCCTGGAGCATTATCATTAGCAATTTCTAAAACCTCATTTGCTCCTACAGACTTTATTATCAAATTTTGTATTGTAGATAAGTCAGATCCAATTATTGCTGCCATAGCTCCTACATTCACTGCTACAGCATTTTGCATGGCTAAACCTCTTAACCTCAAGACTTTTGCAGCACTAGACAAGGTCATAGATTTTGCAGAGACTAAAGCAGAATACTCTCCTAGTGAGTGCCCAGCAACATAATCTCCTAATTCATGTAGTTTTTTGCCAGAAAAATTTTCAACCACTCTAACAGCCGCTACAGATACTGCCATCAGGGCAGGTTGAGCATTAACTGTTAATAATAAGTCTTTTTCAGGTCCTTCGAATATAATTTTAGATAAATTTTTATCCAAAGAATTATCGACTTCTTCAAAAACTTCTTTTGCCTCCGTAGAAGAATCAAAAAGTTCTTTTCCCATTCCTATTTTTTGTGATCCTTGTCCAGGAAAAATAAAAGATAGGGTCATAAAAAATCTCCAAATTTTGAATATTAGTAATTGTTAGATCAATAAAATTACTATAGGTTATGAAATAATTTTTATATACATTTAACATCTATACTTGCTCAATATCAAAATTTAGGGTAAATCCAATGCTTTAAATAATAGTATAGTAATAAATTACTAATGCATTTTAAATAATTAGTATATTTAGATATAAAGAAGGTGAATATATGTCATACTACGAAAGTGTATTTATAACTCGACAGGAGTTGGGAGACAAAGAAATAGAAAAGCTTATTCAAAGTCTTAAAAAGGTCCTTGAAAAAAATGAAGCATCTGTTGTGTCAACAGAATTTTGGGGGCTTAGAAATCTTGCATATAAAATTGAAAAAAATAAAAAGGGGCATTATGTAATGATACAAATAGAAGGCTCAGGAAAAGCTATTGAAGAATTAGAACGTAATATGAGAATAGATGAAAATATTATAAGATATTTATCATTAAAAATTGATAAAATATCAGATATACCTTCTATAATGGTGAAAAAAACATTAGAAAATTCAACTTACAAAAAACAAGAAGAAGATAAATTTATGAAAGAAAAATTAGTTAAAAGATAAGAATTGAAACTTTGGAGATTATAGTGAATAAAAAAAAACTAAAAAAAGAAAAAGAGACTACGGATAACCTACAAAATGCTAAGTCTTTTTTCAGAAGAAAAAAAACATGTCCTTTTAGTGGACCAGATGCTATTTCCATAGATTATAAAGATGTAAATACTCTTCAAAAATTCATATCAGAACGAGGAAAAATTATTCCAGCCAGAATAAGTGCAGTTTCTGCTCCTAAGC
>PTKJ01000018.1 GCA_002937675.1 Alphaproteobacteria bacterium MarineAlpha9_Bin1
AGATATTATGAAACGTAATATGATTGATTGCCAATTTAGGCCAGCTGGTATTTCTAATGTTCGCTTGATAGAGGCATTTTTGTCAGTTCCACGTGATTTATTTGTTCCTGGAGATAATAAATTAATTTCCTATTTTGATGGCCATATAGAAATTAAAAAAGGAAGATGGTTGTTATCTTCCTTATCAATAGCGAAGCTTATTAATACAGTAGATGTATCTAGGGACGATATAATACTTGAAATAGGCACTGCTACTGGATATGCAACAGCAGTTTTAGCTCATCTTACTTCGTTAGTTATAGTAGTAGAGCAAGATTTAGAACTTTTGAAAATGACTGAAAAAAATTTATCTCATATTTCATGTGATAATACATTGATAGTTCAAAAAAACCATATTTCTGGTTATGAAAAAAGTGCTCCTTATGATAAAATTTTTATTTTTGGATCGGTCTCTTCAGTACACGATAATTTACTATCGCAATTATCTGATAATGGTAGTTTGATTACAGTAGTTAATGATAATAAGGGAACCTTTGGAAAAGCAGTTGTCTATAAAAAATATAATAATATAATTAATGTTTCTGATATGTATGAGATATCACTGCCAGAGATGGTTGGTTTTGAAAAAGAGGAGGGTTTTAACTTTAGCTAATAATTATTAAAGAATTGAATTACTTTATGTATTGCTTTAGAACTTTCCAATGATAATAAAAATGTAGTAATTAGGTAAGAGAATAGAGATGTGGGTTTATATTATTAAATGTTTGAGTTTTATTTTTCTAATAAATTTGTTTATAACATACAGTTCTTTGGGACAAAATATTAATCAAGCTCTTTCATTGGCATATTCTAATCACCCTTTATTGTTTGCAGAGCGTGCAGCAGGAAGGGCTGCGAGTGAAAATGTAACTGAAGCTCTTTCTGGTTGGCGCCCCGAAGTTCATCTAGATAGTTCTATAGGTAAGAAATTAGTTACTTCTAAGTTAAACGGAGGAAGTGCAAATACAAAAAATAATACGCCGATTACAGTTGGTGTAAATGTAACTCAAAATATTTACGATGCGGGACAAAGAGAAGAAGCATTAAAGATAGCAGAATCTGAAGTTTTGTTAGCACATGCCGAATTAATGAAAATAGAGAATGATGTATTACTTGAATCTGCGTTTGCATATTTAGATTTAGTGAAAGAGCAATTGTTACTTAAAATAGCGCTTAAAAATTTACAAGTAGTGGAAAGACAGTTAGAAGCAACTAAGGATAGGTTTGAGGTTGGAGACGTCACAATAACTGATGTTTCTCAGGCTGAAGCTAGATTAGCCGATGCTTTAGCCAATCAAGTAAGAGCCGAGTCAGATTTAGAATCGGCAAAAGCTTCGTATTTTTCTGCTGTGGGTGAAGAGGCTCAAGAAATTTTATTTCCAGAGATAGTACCTTCTTTTCCGGCAAATATTCAAGAATTAAAGGAAAAATCAAGTTCTCTAAATCCAACTGTAGTAACATCTATTCATAGAGAAAAAGTAGCAAAAAACAAGTTAAATTTGGCTAAGAAAGAATTAGGTCCTTCAATTGATTTAAGAGCTAGCGTTAATCAGTCTTGGGATCCAAATACTTTTTTTGAAGAACAAAGGTATCTTGATCTTACTGCCACTTTAAATTGGCCTCTTTACAGAGGAGGAAAAGAGTGGTCAAAAATTAGAAAATTAAGAGAAAAAGTTACTCAGGCTACTGCTGAAAAAGATAATTCTATTCGTGTTGCTAATGAAAAAGCTTTACAATTATGGAGTAGAATTGAAAGATCGAAAGCGCAAATTATTGCCTACAAATCTTCTATTCATGCAAATGAGGTTGCTTTAGAGGGAGTAATTGAGGAAGAATATGTGGGTGCTAGAACAGTGATTGATGTTTTGGACGCTGAAAATGAATTATTTAGAGCTAAAGCAAATTTGATAAAAGCTGAGAGAGATTTATACATATATATTTACAGTTTAGTCGCAGTAGTTGGTGACTTAAATGCCCGACAATTAAATCTGCCAATAGCTGTTTTTTATAATCCTGAAGAATATTATAACAAAGTACGAAATTCTTGGGGGGGAATAGAAGGCGAAAGAAATTCTTTTTTTGATGTACTGAAGAATTGATGAAGATTTCTAATTCTCATGGTTGATAAAAAACGTAATAGCTTAAAGCAATATGATACAAGCAAAATATTATCTGCAATGAGTGATGTAAGGACAGCTCTTGATGTGAAAGCAGATGGAGTTAAAAGTAAAAAAAATAGTGAAAAAGAACTTCCTCTAATTCTTGAAGATGTATTTGATGATAAAGTGTTATTATTAGATGACGTTGTTCATGTTACAAAAAAACAGAAAAATATTAATGACTTGGATTTAAGGAATACCATCTCTGAATTAATTAAGCCCGATATTGAGCTCTGGATAGATGAGAACATAAATACTATATTACAACAATATGTAAAAAAAATACTACGAAATACAAATGCAATTGTACAAAGGAGAGCACAATAGTTTGTAGAAGTTTAACTTTAATGCTTTGGTATATGTGATGTCTGCAACAGATAAATCAAAAAATGCTAATAAAGCTCACTCTATTAAAAAAATAGAAGATATATCGGATTCTATATGGTCAGATAATAAAATTGATAGTGCTAATAATTCTTTATCCAAAGAGCCATGGTGCATAATGATGCCTCCACCTAATGTGACAGGCCACTTACATATCGGCCATGCTCTAAATATGACATTACAGGATGTATTGACCCGTTTTTGGAGGATGAATGCTAGAAATGTCTTTTGGCAACCTGGAACGGATCATGCGGGAATAGCAACACAAATGGTTGTTGAGCGAGATTTATTAGAGAAAAAAAATCTTTCTAGAAAAAAAATGGGTAGAGAAAAGTTTCTTAATGAAGTTTGGAAATGGAAGGAGACTTCTGGAGGACAGATCCTAAAACAACTTAAGCGCTTGGGAGCCTCAGCCAATTGGAGTAGGGAGAGATTTACACTCGATGAAGGTTTGTCGAATGCCGTTAAAAAAGTCTTTATAAAATTGTTTAATGATAAACTAATATATAGAGATAAAAGACTAGTTAATTGGGATACAAAACTGCAAACTGCTATCTCAGATTTAGAAGTTATTCAAAAAGAAAAAAAAGGAAATTCTTGGCATTTTAAATATCCTATAGAAAATACAAAACAAGTGATTGTTGTTGCTACTACAAGACCAGAAACGATGTTAGGAGATACAGCTGTAGCTGTTAACCCTGATGATAAAAGATACAAAAAATTAATAGGAAAAAATGTTGTAATGCCTATTACTAACAGAAAAATACCAATAGTAGCAGACAAATATGCAGATCCTGCAAAAGGCACAGGTGCAGTTAAAATTACACCTGCTCATGATTTTAATGATTTTGAAGTAGGACGAACAAATAATTTACAAGTTATTAATATACTTAACTCAGACGGTTCATTGAACGATAACGTCCCGGCAGAATATCGAGGTTTAGACAGATTAGATGTAAGAGATAAAATTGTATCTAGAATGAAAGAAATGGGATGTTTAGATAAAGTGGAGGAAACTATTCATTTTGTTCCATATGGAGATAGATCAGATACAATAATAGAGCCTTATCTAACAGATCAATGGTTTATTGATGCAAAAACTCTTTCAATTCCTGCGGTAGAAGCCGTGAAAAAGGGCAAAACAATATTTATACCCAAAACATGGGAAAATACATATTTTGATTGGATGAAAAATATTGAACCTTGGTGTATATCTAGACAATTATGGTGGGGACATAGAATTCCTGCTTGGTTTGCAGAAGATGGAAATTTTTTTGTTGCAGAATCTGAGGAAGAGGCAAAAAAATTGGCTATGAAATTATATAAAAAAGATGTTGATTTGAAACAAGATCCTGATGTTTTAGATACATGGTTTTCTTCTGGATTATGGCCATTTTCAACATTAGGTTGGCCTGATTCTAATGACTATCTTAAAAAATATTATCCTGGGAATAGTTTGGTAACTGGTTTCGATATTATTTTTTTTTGGGTGGCTAGAATGATGATGTTAGGTATCTACTGTATGAAAGAACCCCCATTCAAAGAAGTTTATGTCCATGGACTGATAAGAGACTCTAGGGGTCAGAAAATGTCAAAGTCCAAAGGAAATGTTATTGATCCAATTATATTAATGGATAAGTATGGCGCTGACTCATTAAGATTTACCCTAGTTTCACTTGCTACTTATGGAAGAGATATAAAATTATCTGAAGAGAGAATAGTTGGATATAGAAACTTTATAACCAAGATTACTAATGCTTCAAGATTTTTAAAAATGAATAATTGTAAACTATATAGTAGTGCTGAATTAGATTTTAAGCTACCTGTGAATAAGTGGATAAATTTTCATTTGGCTAAAACCTCTTTTAAAGTTTCTCAACATATAAAGGTTTATAGATTTAATGAAGCTGCAAATACATTATACCAATTTATTTGGCATAAATTTTGTGATTGGTATTTAGAGATAATAAAGCCCATTCTTTTAGATGAAAAAAATGAATATTATGAGGAGACAAAAAAGTCATGTGCCCACGTTTTTAGTAAGATTTTATGCATATTACATCCTTTTGTACCTTTTCATACGGAATATTTATACACTAAAATTCATAATTTTGGTACTTGCTTAGCTCTTGAGAAATGGCCTGATTTAAATGATGCTTATGAATATGATGACGGGCAGATTGATTGGATTATAAAATTTATTTCAGAAATCAGATCCCTAAGGGATATATTAAATATTCCTCATAATCAATTGATATATATAGAATATAAAGATCGTAACTCTAAATTTGATGGCTATATAAATAATAATTTAAATATAATTAAAAAGCTTTCTAATGTAGATAGGATACGTGTAACCAATAATGCTCATAAACAGTCAGCTCAAATGATAATTGATGAAAGAACTTATTATATTCCTTTAGAAGGTGTAATAGATATTGATACTGAATTGGAAAGATTAAAAAAAGAGCTTTCTAAGATTAATGATGAAGTTTTGAGAATAGACGAAAAATTGAGTAACGAGGGTTTTATTAAAAACGCACCAGAACAGGTTATAAAAGAACAAAACGATAAAAAAAATCAATTAGAATTAACTAAGAATAGTATAACAGTAGCTGTTGATAGATTAATTGATGTATAATTTTAACATAATTGAATTTAAGAGTGGAGATGAATATGAATAAAATAGATAAAAATAGATTGCCAAGTAGACATGTCACTGAGGGTCCAGAAAAAGCTCCACATAGATCATTTTTTTATGCAATGAATTTAACAACAGAACAAATTCATCAGCCATTTATTGGTGTAGCTACAACTTGGAATGAATCAGCACCGTGTAATATCACTTTAAGACGACAGGCGCAATCTGTTAAAAAAGGTGTTGCTTCTGAAAATGGAACTCCTAGAGAATTTACAACTATTACAGTTACTGATGGTATAGCTATGGGACATCAAGGCATGAAAGCTTCCTTGGCTAGTAGAGAAGCTATTGCCGATACTATAGAGTTGTCGGTAAGGGGACACTGTTATGATGGTTTAGTTGGAGTAGCAGGATGTGATAAATCTTTACCAGGAGTTATGATGTCTATGTTGAGGCTCAATATTCCTAGTATTTTTATATATGGTGGTTCTATTATGCCAGGTAAATATAAGGGTAAAGACCTGACAGTTCAAGATGTGTATGAGGCTGTCGGGCAGAATGATGCTGGCATAATAAATGCGGCAGAATTAGATTTAATAGAAAGGGCAGCTTGTCCGTCAGCAGGGTCATGCGGTGGACAATTTACAGCTAATACTATGGCATGTGTAAGTGAGGCTATTGGGTTAGCTCTTCCAAATAGCACTGGAGCACCAGCGCCGTATGAATTTAGAGATGAATATGCTTTGGCTGCAGGAAAACAGGTTATGAATCTTATAGAACGTAATTTGCGGCCTAGAGATATAGTTACGATAAAATCATTAGAGAATGCTGCGAGAGTTGTGGCTGCGTCAGGCGGATCAACAAATGCAGCTTTACACTTACCGGCAATGGCCAATGAAGCCGGTATTGATTTTGATTTATTTTCTGTTACAGATATTTTTAAATCAACTCCTTATATTGCTGACTTAAAGCCAGGAGGGAAGTATGTTGCAAAAGATTTATATGAAGCTGGAGGAGTTCAGGTAATTTTAAAAGCTTTGTTTGAAGCTGGATATATTAACGGAGATTGTATGACAGTTACAGGAAAAACAATTGAGGAAAATTTGAATAATATTACATTTCCAGAAAATCAGGATGTTATTTATAGAGTTTCAGAAGCTATAACACCAACTGGCGGCGTAGTAGGACTTAAAGGTAATTTAGCTGAAGAAGGGGCAATTGTAAAAGTTGCCGGAATGACTAGAAGTCGTCATGTAGGACCTGCAATAGTTTTTGATAGTGAGGAAGACGCACACAAAGCAGTCAGGGAAAGAAATTATAAAGAAAATGATGTTTTTGTAATACGATATGAAGGTCCTAAAGGAGGACCAGGAATGAGGGAGATGCTTTCAACTACAGCTGCAATTTATGGTCAAGGAATGGGTGAAAAGGTGGCACTCATAACTGATGGTCGTTTCTCAGGCGCTACTCGTGGATTCTGTGTAGGCCATGTAGGTCCTGAAGCTGCTGTCGGAGGAACTATAGCTCTTCTAAAAGATGGGGATATAATTACGATAGATTCTGAATCTGGTGAATTAAGTGTTGATTTAGGCTTGGAAGAGTTAGAGAAAAGACGAAAAAATTGGAAACCACGTGAGCATGAATATGGTTCTGGGGAAATATGGAAATATTCTCAATTAGTAGGTTCTGCGCTTAAAGGAGCAGTTACTCACCCTGGTGCTAAATCAGAAAAACATTGTTATGCTGATATTTAATAAATAAATTGGCTTAATATTTATGAGTTCCATTATTAAAATTAACTTTTTTTTAAAATTTTTATTTCTACTTATTTTAATTATAGGATGTACAGAGAATAAGACTACCGGAACTAGACAATTAGTTTTATTGGATTCCAAACAAGAAGAGGATATAGGAGCTAAAGAACATCCAAAAATCTTAAAATTTTTTGGTGGAGTTTATGGAAGTAAAGAACTTAAAAATTATGTATCCAAAATTGGTACAAATTTAGCAAATATTTCTGAGATGCCAAACTTGAAGTGGAAATTTACTATACTTGATAGCCCTTTAGTTAATGCTTTTGCCCTGCCCGGGGGTTATGTATACATATCACGTGGGTTATTGTCTCTAGCCAATGATGAAGCAGAATTAGCAAATGTGTTAGGGCATGAGATAGCTCATGTAACTTCTAGACATGCTGCCCAAAGACATGCAAAAGAAACTTTATCCGAAATAGGACTTAGTATTTTAGACATAGTAATAGGACAACCAATAATTTCAAATGTCGCTAATCTTGGAAGACATGGTGTTTTAGCAGCGTTTAGCAGATCAGAGGAAATGGAAGCCGATGAGATTGGCAGGCGTTATGCATTACAAGCAGGCTATGATCCATATGCATCATCCAGATTTCTTAATAGGCTAAATGATTTATCCAAGCTTTCTGATGAACAAAATAAAAATTTAATGAATTCTATTTTTTCTACTCATCCAAGAACCCTAGATAGAGTTGAAAAAGCAAGTGAAATTAGTACAAATAATGATAAAAAAACAAAAACTAATAGAAATTATTATTTAGCCGCTATAAATCATATAGATTATGGTGAGAGCTCAAAGAATGGGATTATTAAAAATAATAAGTTTTTGCACTTGCATCTAGATATAGCATTTTCAGTTCCTAAGAGTTTTAAAATAGAAAATAGAAAAGATGCTGTTATAGCAAGAAATGTCAACAAGGAGTCTATATTAATTTTCGATGGTATATCGGGAGAAAGGGACCTTACATTAATAGAAATTGTAGAATCTATCATAGGAAGATCTAGAGCTGAATTAATTAAGAATCTTAAAATTTATGACAGTGATGCAGTAATAGTTAAGGATAATAAATTAGTATTTTTTGAAGATATAAAATATTCAAGAACATTTGTATTAATACGTTGGATTGACTCACAGATATGGAGATTTACTATTTTAGTTAATCCCAACAGCAATGAGTCTGTATATAATGAACTAGAAAATGAGGTAATAAATTTTCATAGTTTGTCAGAAAGTGAAAAAAAATTAGCTCAACCAAAAAAGATAAAAATACATGTTTCTGAAGAAAGAGAAACATTGTTATCATTATCAAAAAAAATGTCTTTGGATAAAGATAAAATGGAATGGTTGAAAATAATAAATGGTTTTAGTAAGGATTTACAAGATAATTATCAATTACAACCAGGGACTTTAGTTAAGCTTATAGTAGAATAAAATGTCAGAGCCAATAAAAATAGCGGTTGCAGGCTTTCATCACGAAACGAATACATTTGCAAAAAAGAAGACATACTACAAAGATTTTAAACAGGCAGATAGTTGGCCTAAAATTTTAAAGGGTAAAGAATTCTTTACATACTTTAAAAACATTAATATTCCCATGTCCGGTTTTATTGATTCTGCTTTACAAGATGGCTCAGAGATAATCCCATTGTTATGGTGTTCTGCTCCACCTTCAGGAAAAGTTACAGATTTTGCTTACAATAAAATCATTAATGAAATTATTTTAATGTTAAAAAATATTAGTAAACTAGATGCTATATATTTAGACCTTCATGGGGCAATGGTTACAGAACATTTAGATGATGGAGAGGGTTATTTTTTAGAGTTAATAAAAAAAACATTAGGATGTAACACTAAAATAATTGTCAGTTTAGATCTGCATGCTAATATTTCTAAAAAGATGGTAGAGCACTCAGATCTTTTAGAAATTTTTAGAACTTATCCTCATATAGATATGTACGATACTGGTATAAGATCTTATAACTCATTAATTAAATTGCTTAATATCAATTTTTTGAAAGATAAAATATACAAAAAATTTGTAAAGCCTAATTTTCTCATTCCTATTGTAAGTCAAAGTACTATTTCTGGACCAGCAAAATTATTATATGATAAAGTTGTAGATCAACTAAACACACATTCTTGTATAATAAGCATTTCGATAGCTATGGGCTTTCCTCCTGCAGATGGTTTTTGGACAGGACCTTCTTTGGTAGGATATGGAACTGACGAAAAGCAATTAAAAATAACAATTATTGGGCTCTTAAATTTATTGAAGGATCAAGAAAAAAATTTTTATACAAAAATTTATAATCCTGAAGATGCATTATTTGAAGCTAAAAGACTTAGTCTTATAAATAAACGTTTGATAATTAGTGATACTCAAGATAACCCTGGAGCTGGAGGCGCTTCCGATACTACTGGGTTGCTCAGAGCCTTACTTAAAAGTAAAATTAAAAAAGCTGTATTAGCTATAATATGTTGTCCAAAGACAGCAAAAAAAGCACACATGCACGGTGTTGGAAAAAGTATAAAAATTAGTTTGGGAGGTATGTCAGATAATGAACCTTGGAAAGGTGCCGCAAAAATTTTGAATTTGGGGAATGGTAAATTTATAGGTACTGGGAAATTTTATTCTGGCACTAAGATGAATTTAGGTCTTATGGCCTCTTTAGAGATAGAGAATAATATTGTAATTGTCTCCTCAGTGAAAGCACAAGCTGCTGATAAATCAATGTTGCATCATTTAGAAATTAATACGAAAAAAGTAAAACTATTTATTCTTAAAAGTTCCGTCCATTTTAGAGCTGATTTTGAAGAAATTAAAAATGTTATTATTTGCAGTTCTCCTGGAGTCAATCCAGTAGATCATAAAAAATTAAATTATTTAAAATTAAATAATAAAATTAGATTAATGCCATTGAGTATTAATAATTAATCTGTAATTTCCAAAATTATTGGAGTATGATCTGAAGGTTTTTCTGTTGATCTAGGATACCTATCTACTTTTATACCTTTTAAATTATCTGCTGCCAATGGAGATAACAAAAAATGATCTATTCTTAGTCCTCTGTTTTGCTCAAAAGCTCTTCCATAATCCCAATACGTCCATTCGGTAGCATCAGGATTTAAGGCTCTCCAAGCATCTGTATAACCTAAATTTAGTATTTCTCTATATTTCATTCTACTCTCAGGTTGAAAAAGAGCGTCATTCTTCATTCTTGCGGGATCAGCTGCATCTCTATTCTCTGGACATACGTTAAAATCTCCTCCTATTATAGTTATTTCTTCATAACCTAATAGAGTAATCAATCTATTTTTTAATTTTTTCATCCATTCAATTTTATAAGTAAATTTTTCAGTATTTATAGGATTTCCATTTGGTAGATATATGGATGCAACCCTAAGTCCTTTCTTATTATAGTTTATCCAACAATCTATGTATCGAGCTTGTTCAGAACTGTCATTTGAATAGAGTGTTTTAGTTATATCCTCCATTGGAAATTTAGACATAATCGCAACTCCATTATATCCTTTTTGTCCTTTAAATATAATATTGTAGCCAGTATTATCCAACTCATTAACAGGCATATCTACATCCTGAGCTTTTAATTCTTGAATTAAAAGCACATCAGGTGATTTTTTTTTTAAAAAGTCCTGTATGTGAGTAATTCTAGCTCTTATAGAGTTGACGTTCCATGATGCTATTATCATATTTTATATTACTGAAAAAGATGTTCCACAACCACAACTAGAAGTAGCATTGGGGTTGTCGATTACAAATGCGGCTCCACTAAGGTCTTCTTTCCAATGCACTTTTGAACCAGTTAAATAATTCATAGAAGCTTTATCTGTTACTAATGCAGGATTTCCATCAATATCTTTAATTGCAATAATGTCATCTTTTTGTTTAATAATTTTAGTGTTCTCGAACTGGAAAGAATAGGAAAAACCTGAACAACCACCTCCGTCTACACTTATTCTAAGAAAACCTTTACCTTTGTCTGATCTAATTATATTTATTTTATTCATTGCTTCTTGGGTAATAGAAATCATACTTGAGCCTTTTTAAAAAAAATAATTAATTGTCATTTTAATATTAATATAGTTTGTTATCATAAATTTTAATTAATTATAGTAATTTTTTATAATTTTTGAAAGTAAAATTGTATTTTATGGAAATAATAAAACCATATTCAACTAATTATAAATATAGCAAGGGTAGGCTTTATCAAGAAACAGAGTCTAACTCACGCACACCGTATATGAGAGATAGAGATCGCCTTATTCATTCGGCGGCATTTAGAAGATTGGAACATAAAACTCAAGTTTTTGTTCACCATGAGGGAGATAATTTTCGTTCTAGATTAACTCATACTATTGAGGTTACTCAAATAGCCAGGACTATTGCTAGACACTTAGGATTAGATCAGGATTTAGCAGAAACGATAGCTTTGGCACATGACTTAGGTCATACTCCTTTTGGTCATGCTGGAGAAGAGTCACTAAATGATGCAATGAAATTATACGGCGGTTTTGATCACAATGCTCAAACACTTCGAATAGTAACTAAACTAGAAAGAAAATATGCACAATTTGATGGGCTAAATCTTACGTGGGAATCTCTTGAAGGAATAGTAAAACATAATGGGCCATTAAAAAAAAATATCCCTACAGCTATAACTGAATATCAGAATTATGTAAAAAAAATTGATAAAAGACAGGATTTAAAACTAAAGTTGTTTCCTGGTCCAGAAGCCCAGGTAGCTGGAATTGCTGATGATATAGCATATTGTAATCATGACTTAGATGATGGTATTAGAGCTGGCCTTTTTACTATTGATGAAATTTCTCATATAGAGCACATAAAAAGAATAATTGATTCTTTAGAACTGAAATGGGGTGATATTGAGAAAAGAAGATTATTGCATGAAACAATAAGAAATTTAATATCGGATATGATAAAAGATGTAATAGATGAATCTTCATCAGTCATAAATAAAGGAATGTTTCAAAATGTAGACGAAATTAGATCTTTAGACTTTCCTGTTATATCTTTTTCAAAAAAAGCATCAAAGAACAATGAAGTATTAAGGAAATTCTTATTAAAAAAAATGTATAGGCATACCATAGTGAATAGGATGACTACAAAAGCTAAACGTATAGTTAATGATTTGTTCACAGCTTTTGCTGTAGATTTTAGTATTTTACCTATAGAGTGGAGGGAAAGGGTTGAGGTAGAAAATCGTAATCAAAAATATAGAGTTATAAGCGACTATATAGCTGGTATGACTGATAGGTACGCTATTATGGAGCATAAAAGAATTTTTGACCTTCATGGTGGTTGGAGCGGGACATCTTTATATGAAAAAAGAGATAGATAGATGAATATTTATAATGATTTGCATTCTATAATAATTCAAATTGCTAATAAATTAGGGCTCAAAGATAGATATATTTTAGACAAGATTACTTCTGAACCACCAAAGGAAAAAAGCTACGGAGATATTTCTACAAATTTAGCTCTAATTGGTAGTAAAATTCTAAATAAAACACCACATAATCTTGCTGATGAAATAATTAAAGAATTATTAAAACTTAAAATTGTCTCAAAGGCATTAGTAGCTGGCCCTGGATTTATAAATTTGCATTTGGAAGATAAAGTTTGGCATGAATGTTGTAAATATGCGCTTGATAAAAAGTCTGATTATGGAAAAAATGAACTGGGAAAAAACAAAAAAGTAAATATTGAATTTGTTTCTGCCAATCCCACAGGCCCAATGCATATAGGTCATGCTAGGGGAGCCGTATACGGAGATTCTCTTGCTAATATCTTATGTTTTTCCGGATATGAAGTAACAAGAGAATACTATATCAATGATTCAGGAGAACAGGTTAATAATTTAGCGAGGTCTGTTTACAAAAGATATCTTGAAATATTAACCAATAAAAAACTTGATTTTGAAAATGATTTATACCCTGGAGAATATCTTATTCCTATAGCCAAGAAAATAATTAAAAAATACGATAATAAATTTAGTGATAAGAGTGAACCAGTTTGGATTGATCGTTTTAAAAGAATAAGTATTAATCATATTATGGATTATATTAAAAAAGACTTATCTAATTTGGGTATAAAACATGATATTTTTATTTCTGAGAAATCATTAATATCCTCAAATTCCATTGATAAAGTAGTAAATATCTTGAGAAATAAAAATCTTATATACGAAGGGGAACTAGAGCCTCCAAAAGGAAAAAAGATAAATAATTGGGAAATTAGAAAACAGTTGTTATTTAAATCTTCTCATTTTGGGGACGATGTGGATAGACCCCTTACTAAATCAGATGGTTCCTGGACATATTTTGCTTCCGATGCCGCTTATCATTATGAAAAATGTAACAGAAAATTTTCTACTTTAATCAATATATGGGGAGCGGATCATGGTGGATACGTTAAACGAATAAGAGGAGTGGTACAAGCTGTATCAGAATCTCAAATAGATTTTGATGTAAAATTATGTCAGCTAGTCAATATTGTGAAAGATGGTAAGCCAGTCAAAATGTCGAAAAGAGAGGGAAACTTTATAAGCTTAAAAAGTGTAGTGGATACCGTGGGGCCAGATGTATTAAGATTTATAATGCTTACAAGAAAAAATGATGCTTCTTTAGATTTTGATATTAAAAAAGTGACTGAATCTTCTAATGAAAATCCGGTTTACTATGTTCAGTACGCTCATGCTAGAATAAAGTCGCTTCATAAGAAGGCTAGTATCGAAGGAATAAAAGATATAGATTTTGTTAATGATCCCAATTTTTCCTTATTGAAGAACACTAGTGAAATTAATTTAATGAAGTTGGTTGCAACTTGGCCTAGAGTAATAGAATTGGCAGCAAAATCTCACGAACCTCATAGAATTACATATTTTCTTACTGACATAGCGTCAGAATTTCATTATTTATGGACTTTGGGAAATTCTAGAGAAGAATTGCGTTATATAATTCCTAAGGACAAAGAATTGACTATTGCAAGATTATCACTTGCAGAAACCGTCAGGACGGTTATTTCTTCTGGATTACAATTAATTGGTGTTAAACCTTTAGAGGTGTTAAAATAAATAAAATATAAAGTATTTTTATATATTTGGATCTAAATTGTTTTTTAAAAAATATATTATCATTTTACTTATGTCTTTAATCTCTTTTATTGCTATTTCGTTAATTTTTTATAAGAACCAAATAAAATATTTTTTTATTGGAAACCCTCCTATAATTAATATAGTTGGAGAAGGACTGGAATATAAGGTTTTGCCAGATGATTCCCTAGTCGATATTAAAGAGGAAGGAATGAATTTTCCTGGAGTTGATCTGGATGTATATAGAATAGTGAATGAAAAAATATTACCCGATGAAAAGTCTCTAAATATTGATGCAAAAGTAAATAACACTGAAAAAAATAAAGTCTCTTATAATGAGGATAAAATTAAAGATAGCAGTTCTGATATCTCTATAATTAATAGTTTGAATGAGAATATAAAATATTATATTCAATTGGCGTCTTTTGAAGAGAAAAAGCAGGCCGAGAATTTAAAAAATACTTTTTTAAATTATGAAGAGAAAATATTTAAACAGCTTAGTTATAGAATCTCATTGGTGGATATAAAAAATAAGGGTATATTTTTTAGATTATTAGCTGGACCATTTCAAAATCAACAAAGGGCCTTATCAATTTGTGAAGATATAAAAAAAATGAAAATAAGTTGCTTTACTATTAAGGAATTTCAAGGAAAGAAATGACCAAACCTAAAGCAGCTATAATTGGCATTTCAGAAGAGGTCCTAAAAAAAGAAGAAAAGTCTTTAGTAAGTAAAAAATGCCCGTTTGGGATAATTCTTTTTTCTCGTAATATTTCTTCATTTGAACAGGTAAAGAAATTAACTTCGTCATTAAGAGATGCAGCATCATGGGATATTCCAATTTTTATTGATCAAGAAGGAGGAAAAGTACAAAGGCTTTCCGGAAGTGATTGGCTTTCTTTCCCTCCCATCAATATCTTCGGTAAAATAGCTAAAAAATCATTAAAATTAGCTATAGAGGGTACTTATTTGAATCATCAACTTATTGCTGACGATCTTACTGCTTTGGGAATCAATGTAAATTGTAGCCCTTGTTTGGATATTTATTCTAAATCTGCAAGTGAAATAATAGGGAATAGGTCATTCTCAGATGATCCTAATATAGTTCATATTTTAGGTAAGACAGCTTGTGAAGCTATGTTATCAAGAGGAGTTATTCCTGTAATTAAACATCTTCCTGGTCATGGGAGGGCTAATGCAGATAGTCATAAAAAACTTCCTGAAGTAAAGGAGGATTTATATACACTTGAACAATCTGATTTCATCCCTTTTAAGAAATTGAATAATAATCTTTTTGGAATGACTGCGCATATATTATTTAAGAGCATAGATCCAGTACTCCCAATTTCCATATCAGCTAAGGCACTAAACTATATTAGGAATAATTTATTTTTTGAAGGTATATTATTATCGGATGACATTGAAATGTCAGCTTTGTCAGGTGCTCTAAATGTAAGAGCACAAAATATTATTAAGGCGGGATATGATGTTGTTTTGTATTGTGGAGGAAATAATTTAAAAAATGAGAAATTATTAGATACTGTCCCATTAATAAATGCTAATGCTTGGCAAAAATGGCTTAAAGGGTCTAGTCAAGTGACTCAGTTTTTTGAGCCTTTTGATCGGGATGCATCTAGAAGCAGATTAAAACATTTATTGGGAAATTATTATTAATATAATAAAATATGTAATTTATTATCAATATATAGTGTGTTATGCTGACAAGTAATCAATATTATGTTATATTATAAAAGTTATAAATAAAGTTATATGGGATAATGGAAGACGTAGCTTTAAGTCTCAATGAGGATGAGTGTCAGTTAAACAAAAATGAAAATATTAATATTGGCAAAGATATTTTTGTTTTAAGTTTAGGTGAATTTGAAGGTCCTATTGATTTATTATTAGATCTGGCACGAAAACAAAAGGTAGATTTAAAAGAAGTTTCAATTTTAGATCTTGCAGATCAGTATTTAGATTTTATAAATAATGCAAAAAATTTAAATTTAGAACTGGCAGCTGAGTATTTAGTTATGGCCGCTTGGTTAGCATATTTAAAATCAAAATTATTAATGCCGACCGAAGATGAAGGAGAGCTTTCAGGTGAGGATTTATCTTTTGCTCTTAGTTTCCAATTGCGAAGATTAAATGCAATGCGAGAAGCAGTAAAAGATCTATTTAATTTAAGTTTGTTGAATAAAGATAGGTTCGTTAAGGGGAATCCAGAAAAAGAAAAAATAAACTTATTTTTTCAAGATAATACATGTTTAAATGATTTGCTATTATCCTATACATCTATATTAAGGGCGAAAGATACAAGTGAATATTCACCTCAATATAAAAAATTGGAATCTGTAGAATTAGCATTGATACGTCTTAATAAAATGCTGAGTGACAATAAAGAGTGGGAGGAACTTTCTATGTTCTTACCAGAACATTTGTTTACAAAAGATATTATTTATAATCGATCTATTTTAGCTTCAACTTTTTCTGCTACGCTTGAGTTAGTTAAGAGTGGAAAATTAGAATTAAAGCAAAAACAACCTTTTGGTAAATTATTTATCAGAAACAATAAGTAATAATTATATATTTTAATGTTGGAACACAATAAGAATGAAAAAAAATGGTAGTATAAGATCTGAAGTTCTATTCAGTATTAAAGTAATTGAGGCTATTCTTTTTTCTAGTCTTCATCCTGTAAGTGCAAAAGTTATTAAAAGTAAGTTGCCTGAGGATGCAAATTTTGAGGAGTTAATCGATATTATTAAAAATAAATATCTGAACTCAGGTTTTAATTTATATAAGGTTTCTGATGCCTGGGCTTTTCGTACTTCACCTGAAGTTGTAAATTTTCTCACCGTGGAAAAAATAGTTAAGAAAAAATTATCAAAAGCAGCTCTAGAAATTTTAGCAATAATTGCCTACTATCAGCCTATCACAAGAGCTGAGATTGAGGATATAAGAGGGGTTAGTGTGGGGCAAAATTCTATAGAGAACTTATTTGAATCTAGTTGGGTTGAACCCAAAGGTCATAAAAGAGTGCCTGGAAAACCTTCTACGTGGAGAACTACAAAACACTTCTTAGATCATTTTGGTTTAGAGAGCATAAAAGATTTACCTAATTTTTATGAACTTAAATCTTCAGGATTACTTTCTCGTAATATAGAGCCCTCCCTTATTAAAAAGTCTAGTTTGTCTGATTAGTCAATAAAACTTCAATATATATTTCTTTTTACTTGCAATTAATTATCATTCTCAGTACTTTTTAAATGAGAATAACAATTATTCTCAATTATATTTCAGGAAAAGTAATGTTTATTGTAAGTAAAAAATTATTGTATATAGTGAGTATTGTTTTATTATTATTTTCTGCTACTCAATTATATTCGCAAGATGAATTAAATCTATATTCTGCTAGGAAAGAGCATTTAATAAAACCACTTATAGAGCTTTTTGAAAAAGAAACTGATATTAAGGTAAATCTTGTTACAGCTAAAGCAGCTCAATTACATCAAAGAATTTTAACAGAAAGTAATAATTGTATTGCTGATGTGTTACTTACAACAGATGCTGGAAATTTATGGAAAGCGGATAAAGCAAACTTTTTTCAATCAGTAAACTCTGAAATCTTGAATAATAGAATAGACAAGAAATATAGAGATGAAGATAATAAGTGGTGGGGTTTAAGTTTGAGAGCACGTATTTTTGTTTACAATACCAAAACTGTAAAAAAAGATGAACTAAAAGGTTATAAATTTTTATCTGATCCCATTTTTAAATCTAGAATTCTTATACGCTCTTCAGGTAATATATATAATCAATCTTTAATAGCCCATATGATAGAAAAATATGGAATGAACTCAACTGAGATATGGGCTAAAGGTTTAGTAAATAATTTTGCAAGGGATCCTGCAGGAGGAGATAGAGATCAAATTAAAGCTGTTGCTGCAGGCGTGGGGGATATTGCAATTGTAAATTCATACTATTTTGCCAAATTAATTAGTTCAGAGAAAAAAGATAATTTTAGAAATTTAAAAGTTCATTTTCCAAAAGATGAAATAATGGGAACGCATCTAAATATAAGTGGTGCAGGGGTGATGAAAAATGCTCCTAATCTAAATAGTGCTATTAGATTTATAGAGTTTCTTTCTTCTGATAAAGCACAAAAAATATATAGTTACATAAATTATGAATATCCAGTAGTTAATTCAGTGGGAATTCCTGATAGCTTGAAAAAATGGGGAATTTTTTATGAAGATAATGTTTTTTCTTCAGCATATGGTAGGCATGGAAGGTTAGCTATACAAATAGCGGACAGAGTAGGCTGGAATTAGTTTATTGACATGTATTTGACATGATTAAATTATTGTTTTGTGTTAGTGATTTTATAAAAGATGGATGGAATATCTCAGCAATTTTAATTAGTTCAGTAATTCTTGTCCCTGTGATTTCCATACTTGTTTATCTATTTTATCCTACAAGCGATATTTGGTCACATCTTATAGAAACTGTTCTTTATGATTATGTGACTAATTCTTTAATCTTAGTTATATTTGTAGCTTTAGGTACTGCAATAATTGGTGTGTCAACTGCTTGGATAGTTACTATGTTTGAATTTCCGTTACGTAGCTATTTTGAGTGGTTTCTTGTATTGCCTCTAGCTATTCCTTCCTATGCCTTATCTTATGTTTATACAGAATTATTTGGATTAGGAGGTATTGCATATATTAACTTTAAATTATTTTTAGGAATATCAGGTTTCTCTATTAATTTTTATTCACTTCCTGGGGCAATATTTATATTTACCTTTAGCTTATTTCCATATGTCTATTTACTTTCTAAGATAGCGTTTGTATCACAATCTACTGCTTTTTATGAAGTAGCCAGACTTTCTGGGTCTAATTCGTGGAATATATTTACTAAAATAGCTATTCCTTTATCTAGGCCTGCAATAGTTGGAGGAATTGTCTTAGTTTCAATGGAAACTTTGGCGGATTACGGAGTAGCTGATTACTTAGGTATAAACACTTTTACAAAGGGAATATTTAGAACTTGGTTCAATTTAGGAGATCATTATTCTGCAGCAAAGTTAGCTTCGATGTTATTATTGACGGTAGCTGTTATTATCACTTTGGAAAGAATTGCAAGGGGAGGTTCCAAATATACAAATCTCATTCGCGGTCATAAAGCACATACCAAAATAATATTAAATGGTTTTAAATCTGCACTAGCAATTTTTTTGTGCAGTATTCCCGTAGTTCTCGGTTTTATTATTCCGTTTTATTTATTATCTACTTTTTCTGTAAAATCTCTACATTACTGGAGTCTAATAGATTTTATAGAATTAACATTGTCTTCATTCGGCCTAGCTTTGAGCGCCTCGCTGGTTGCTATTATATGTGCTATTTTGATTGTTTATGCAATGAGACTTAATAGTAAATTAATTACTCCTTTTGCAAGATTAGCTAGTCTAGGTTATTCAATTCCGGGTGCTGTAGCCGCTGTTGGAATATTATTTCCACTTGTTTGGATCGACAATTTTATAGATAATACATTTATAAAATTATTCAATATTTCTACAGGATTATTATTAACAGGTACTTGGGTGGCACTATTATTTGCATATTTAGTTAGGTTTTTAGCACTTGCTATTCAGTCGGTAGAGAATGCTTTAATAAAAATTCCATATTCTATTGATTATGCTGCAAGGACTTTAGGATACGGACGTAGAAAAATTTTAACAAACGTTCATGTAAGATTAATTTGGAGCGGAATTTCTGTGGGGTTCATTATCATTTTTGTAGACGTTTTAAAAGAATTACCAGCTACAATGATTCTGAGGCCATTTGGATTATCAACACTTGCAATTAGAGCACATGAATTAGCTTCAGATGAGAGATTAATTGACGCGTCTTTGCCATTAATTACTATTATACTCGTTTGTCTAGTACCTATTACTATTATGGCAAAAAATTTTAAAATCACTAGAGGTTCTTAATGGTATTAAATAAAAAAAAACTTGTAATAAAAAATATCAACCATGCCTACGCATCAGGACAATCTATAACTGATTTTAATTTGACCATTGAGCCAGGTGAAATAGTCTGTTTGTTAGGACCAAGCGGATCTGGGAAAACCACTTTATTAAAACTTGTAGCGGGTTTTGAAAATCCTTCTTCAGGAGATATATTTATTGGTGACAAATTAATTGCAGGTTCTTCAAATATTCCTACTGAAGAAAGAGGAGTAGGTATGCTATTTCAAGACATTGCCTTGTTTCCGCATTTAACAATAGGCGAAAATATTGGTTTTTCATTAAAAAATAGAAAAACAGGAGATCTTTCTGAAGATATCAAAAAATATCTTGAAAATATTAATATGTATCATCTTAGAGATAGATATCCAGATTCAATTTCAGGCGGAGAACAGCAAAGAGCAGCATTGATTAGAGCTTTAGCATCAAATCCAAAAATAATGTTACTAGACGAACCTTTTTCATCACTTGATGTATGGACTAAATTCGAAGTAGCTGAAGAAGTAATGTCATTTTTAAGAGAATCTAGTACACCAACTTTGATGGTAACTCATGATCCTCTTGAAGCAATGAGATTAAGTGATAGAATTTTAGTTATGATGAATGGAAAAGTTATAGATGAAGGTTCCCCTGAACAATTATATTCAAGGCCTAGAACGCCATTTTCTACTCGTATATCTGGCCCTGCGACACTAATAGAAAGTAAGTTTAATAAAGGTTTAATCACTACACCTTTTGGAATAATTAATGGTTTTAAAAATATGATTGATGGTAAAAGTTATGATATATTCATTCGTCCTGAGGCATTTTCTACTACTTCAAGAAAGAGTGAAGGTTTGAATGTAGAAATAAAAAATATTAAATATCTAGGAGGCTTTTATCAGCTTACGCTTCTGATAGAGAGAAAAAGTTTAGTAGATAATGCTTTCTTTCCATCAGGAATAGTTAGAGATCTGGAAAAAGGTAAAAAACTATTATTTGATAAAGATTGGGCTTTTGTGTTTCCTAATTCAGAATAAAAGTATATATATATGGTAGTTTTTGTTTTTGAATTTCTATGTTAAGTTTATGGCTTAACAAAGAGTATAATTGGGAGGTATTCTCTATGAGTATTGGTATATGGCAAATTGTTTTAATTTTGGCTATAGTTTTAATTCTTTTTGGTGCTGGAAAAATACCTAGAGTAATGGGAGATGTGGCAAAAGGAATAAAAAACTTTAAATCCGGAATGAAAGAAGAAGCTTCTAAAGATGAAGATAAGGAAATTGAAAAAGAAGAAACTGTTTCTGTAAAAAAAGATAAGGCAGCAGAAGAAACTAAACCTAAATAATATTCAATCTATTAGTTGGAGAGTCAAATGCTTGATATAGGTTGGATCGAAATAATGGTTATAGCTGTTGTTGCTTTATTTGTTGTAGGCCCTAAGGAAATTCCAAAGGCTTTAAAAACTATTGGTATTTGGGTAGGAAAATTGAGATCTTTATCTAGAGAATTTCAAAGTACCGTAGAAGATGCTGTTAGAGATAGTGAGTTGGATGAAGTAAAAAAACAGATTGAATCTGCAAAAACAGGTTTTAAGAAAGAGATAAATGAATCTGTTGATCCAGAAGGTGAATTGACTGGTATGTTAAAAGGCGTAGATGATAATTCTGAAAATCTAAGTAATAAAAAATCTTCTAAATCTACATCAGCCTGGCCTTTGCCTCTATCCGAGAAAAAAGACAAAGAACAAAAAAAAGAATCTCTGGCTCGTAGCGATAAAGCTACTGAAGGAAAAGAGAATAAGGAAGAAAAGTCTGCAGATAGTAGTAATTCTTAGTGTATAATCATGACATCTGATATTAAAGGAGATAAAGAAGTAGAAGAATCAAAGGCTCCATTGATAAGTCATTTAATCGAATTAAGAGATAGATTAAAATGGGCAGCAGTTGCATTTTTTATAGCTTTTATATTTTCCTATTTTTTTAAAGAATATATATATGGTTTTTTAGTAAAACCTCTTGCTCAGATATATGAAGAAGCAGGAATTGAAA
>PTKJ01000019.1 GCA_002937675.1 Alphaproteobacteria bacterium MarineAlpha9_Bin1
AGTTGTAAATCTCTGGAAATATTAAAATTATTATCAAGGGCTTCCACTATAATTGCGGAAGGAGAAGTTTTACAATTAAGTGCCTTAAATGACTGTAACACTTCAGAAGAAAAATATTTAAATGTGATTTATGCTAAAACTGCAAGCTTATTTTCTGCCGCAGCCGAAATAGGACCTATACTATCAAATAAGGGTGATAAGGAACAGTTGGCATTAAGAGCTTATGGAAAAAGATTGGGAATAGCTTTCCAATTAACCGATGATGCTCTAGATTTCACGGATACAAAAAATATGGGCAAAACTGCAGGAGACGATTTTCGTGAAGGCAAATTAACTCTTCCAGTAATTGAATGTATTAAAAATGCCAATGATGAAGAAAGATTATTCTGGATTAGAACTATGGAAAAATTAGAACAGAATGAAAAAGATTTCTATCATGCTAAAAATTTAATCGAAAAATACAATTCTATTGAAATTACCAGAAACAAAGCCAGAGAGCATGCAAACCACGCAATAGAAGCATTAAATGTATTTCCAAGTTCTAAATGGAAATCAGCCCTTGAATCTCTAGCAATTATAGCAATACAGAGAACAGAATAGATTTGATGGTTTTTTTCAAATGGTTATTATTAAATGATCACTAACAGAAAATGGTTTTAAATGAGGCTTTTTATTTTAACTTTTCTTCTAAGTATATTTTCCTTTAATTTAAATGCGGACTGGGCAACAGTAGAATTTTTTAATCAAGATGGAAGAAATATAGGTAATGCTGAAGGAGTAGATAGTTGGTTTTTAGGACTTCCAGCTTTTAAGTTTAACTTAAAACATCTAGATCCGGGAAAATATAGAATAGCTTTATATGATGGAAACTCCTGTTCAAACTATGGCTTGCCAATTCAAAAAAATAATCCAAAATTGATTGATTGGCATCCCGAAAATTTGTTAATTTTATCTGTTAATAATAATGGTATTTTTGATACGACTCTTGGTATTAAACCTCAGAATACAACAGCAGAAGTCAGAAGTCTTATTAACATCACTTTCATGAGAGGTAAACCTTTACTAGTATTTAAGAAATCAAATGATTCTCTATTTGCTTGTGGGGTCGTTCCTTTATTGAGAGAAAACTGACTAAATTTATCTTAATAATAACGCTGGCAACTTCCAGAAACCAGAAAAACTTAAGAATTTTTCATCTGAAGAAAAAATTTGAGCCATATTTAATTTCGCTGTTCCTGATATTCCTGCAAAAGTACCCGATCCAGATAAAAAATCAAGTTTCCCTTGACAGCTAGCTCCTTTAATTCCATTTGCAGCAGTTGAGCAACTTAACTTAGCGACTAAACCTTCATCTTCAGTATTTTTGAAAATGCAATATCCATCTACATATTCAACTTGGGCAAAACCACAACTAAAGATTCTACCCGGAGCAGCATATCCTACTACTCTGCAATCAACAGTACCAGATTTCAAATATCCGTCTGTCAATATTCTACCTCGAATAGTTGCTACTGCTATTGTATCCTCTCCTAAATCATTTTGAACAATAATTGGAGCTTGATCATAGATAGCTTCTATATTAACCACCTTTGCATCTTCGGGAATTGTACTTTCATCTGCATAAACACTATTTTGATACAACAATATAATAAAAAATAATAATAAAGTTTTAACCACTTTTTTTACTAACTTTCTTATTGATGATTATTTATTCTGGTAACATACTTACTTATGATTAAATTGTCTGCAAATTTATCTTTTTTATTTACGGAAATTCCCTTTTTAGAACGTTTTAAATTGGCATCGGAAGCAGGTTTTAATGCTGTAGAATACTTCTTCCCCTATAAGTGGGAAGCTTCCTTTTTGAAAAAACTATTAGATGAGGCTCAAATTAAACAAGTTTTATTCAACATATCCCCAGGATCAATCGAAGATGGTGAAAGAGGTCTTGCAAGTATAATCGGTCGCGAAGAAGAATTTAAAGTACAAGTAAAACAATCAATACATTACGCAAAAATACTAGAATGCCCACAAATTCATATTATGGCAGGAATTTTTGACAAAAATGCTGACCCAAAAAAAACTAAAGAAACTTTTAAAATTAATCTGGCTTATGCTGCTGAAGAGTGTGGAAAAAATAAGATATACGCTCTTATAGAACCAATAAATACAAAGGATATCCCTGGATATTTTTTGAATTTTGCCGATGATGCAGTACAGTTTATCAATGAAATAAACCATCCTTATTTAAGGCTACAGCTCGATCTTTATCACACACAAATAATGAGTGGGAACCTTACTCACTATCTAAAAAAATACATACACCTAATAAAACATATTCAGATAGCTTCTCCTCCAGACAGAAATGAGCCTAACAAAGGAGAAATTAACTACGAATATATATTTAATTTAATCAATGACCTAAAGTATGATGGCTATATAGGATGCGAATATAAACCCTCTGATAACACTATGGACGGTTTGATATGGGCAAAAGAATTTGGCATAAAATCTGTATAACTTAATTAGTATGAACCTTTTAAGATATTATATCATTTACTTAAAAAATAAATTTCATTCTTATCAAATCAATATTATAATTAATTATATAAATTATGGAGAAAATTTATGGCCTCAATATTATCGTCGTTACACAAAACTGTTGGAGTAGGCATTGCTCTAACAATATTATTTATTATCTATTTTATTCAAACGGGAGGTTCTATTGACACTGCATTTTGGAGTTTGATACTTAGATACCTTCATATCTTATCAGGAATAATGTGGATAGGTTTGCTTTGGTATTTTAATTTTGTTCAAATTCCAAATATGCCTAGCATACCTGATGACCAAAAACCTGCCATAAGCAAGGTTATTGCACCTGCTGCTTTATGGTGGTTTAGATGGGCTGCTATGGCAACTATCATCACTGGGATATTATTGGCTCATATTAATGAATATTTAGTAGATGCTATTACTGTGGGAATGTTGTCTGACGGTGTTGCAAAACACACTGCCATAGGAATAGGAATGTGGCTAGGAGCAATAATGTGGTTCAATGTTTGGTTTGTTATTTGGCCAAATCAAAAAAGAGCATTAGGCATAGTAGAAGCTGACGCTGACTCTAAAGCAGCCTCTGCAAAAACTGCCATGCTATTTAGTAGAGCTAATACTTTACTATCCATTCCAATGCTTTTTGCAATGGCATCAGCCCAAAATATATGGTAAATTAAGTATTTTGAAGGAAGGAACTTTCCTTCCTTCAAATTTTTAAAATTTTAAAATGATCAAGCATGAAAAGCTCTAATTAGCTTTCCTGGTAGGGATTTTGTATTTGAAAGTTTACAATCGTCAACTACTCTTATTCCATTAACCCACACTCCTTTTACCCCAAAAGATTTTGCTGTTAGCCTACTCGATCCTCCTGGCAAATCATTTTTTTTGAATGGAATAGATACTCCTATCTGATCTAAATCTATCATCAAAATATCAGCGTGTTGACCTGGGACTAATCTACCCCTTTGATCTATTCTATATATATCAGCCTGCCTTCCACTCAATCTATATATAGCCTCTTCTATTGACATTAAATTCTTATTTTTTACCCAATGGTTTAGCATGTGAAGGCCATAACCAGCATCACAAAAAAAAGTAAGATGTGCACCAGCATCAGAAAGTGCAATTGTACTCTGATCACTTTTAAGAAGTTTCCCCACCTCTTTTTCCTCAGTATTCAATAGCATTGCAACAAATAAAGTATCCATTCCTCCTTCACTAAGAGAATGATCTAAAAGCCAATCAAATGCATGCACGTTCTCTTCAGAAGCAATATCTTTTACATTTCTGCCTTCTAATTTCTTAAACTTCTTATTGTTAACTTCTCTTATTAATACTTTGCTCCAATCATCGTTAAATATTCTTATTCTTGCAGAATCTGCTAGTTCCTCTTTCATAGAATTTCTAAGTGATTTTTCGTCTAAGATTTTTTTATATTCTTCAACATTATTGGCCTCCATTGCATTTCTCCAAGAAGAAAAACCCTCAAATAAGTAAGGGGACTTCATAGTGAATTCCATTGTTAAAGGTCTACAGGAAACCTGACCCCACATTTCTATTCCTTCTGATGTTGCTTCTGACATGCTTTTTAGTTGTCTAAAACTTGAATCTGGTGATATAGGATTATGGAATAATGCTGCAACTACGGCTGGCCTATTAGTGCCAGTCATCCATCCTTTTATATCTCTAATTGAGGTTTTGGATCCCTTAGTTAACATAAATATTCCTCTCCCAGTAGATGCCATACTATTTATTAATGAGGTCATTTCAGAATATTCGGCCAATCGAGATGGCATTGGTATTCCATTTGCCCCATTATGACCTTCAAAAGTAGAGGTAGCAAAACCTATAGCTCCTGTTCTCATGGATTCTTTAACAATTTCTTTCATTTCTTGCAACTCTGATTCATTGGATGAGCGCTTGCTAGCATTCTCACCCATGGCATATACTCTTACCGATGAATGGCCGACATATGCAGCAACATTTGGCCCTACTCCCCTTCTTTCTAAAAACGCCATATACTCAGGAAACGTTTCAAAATCCCAAACTACACCCTTGCGCAAAGCATCAAGTGACATTCCTTCTACACTTGTTAAGTTTTGCATAGTAAGATCTCTGTGTTCAGGTCTACAAGGAGCTATAGTAAAACCACAATTACCTATTATTAAAGTTGTTACACCTAGCTCAGGAGACGGTTCTGCCCAAGGGTCCCAAGTCAATTGAGCATCATAGTGAGTATGAGTATCAATGAATCCAGGAGTTAAAATATAGCCTTCAGCATCAATTATTTGCTTAGAAGAACCGAGGTTCTTTCCTCTATCAACAACTAATCCATCAGAAACAGCTAAATCACCACGAAAAGCAGGATTACCAGTTCCATCTACTATATATGCATTCTTGAAAATTACATCGAACATTACTTCAAAAGTTCTTTAACAGAATCAATAGCGTACTGAGCACACTCTTCATCTTGATCTCCTCTTGCTCCGCTCACTCCTATTGCACCTATAAGGTGCCCATCTGCAGTTTTTATAGGCAATCCTCCTGGAAAAGCAACCAAACTATCAACATGCACTAATCCCGGAACTCTTCCTGGTTTACCGTCTTTACCATAGACTATTTCTGCAATTACTCTTGTAGGAACAGGAATGACAGCAGAAGATTTAGCCTTAGCTAATGCTATTTCTACACTTCCTAAAAAGGCCCCATCTTGTCGCCTAAATAATATTAAATCTGCTCCTGAATCTACTATTGCAATATTCAAAGGTCGCCAATCAGTTTGTGAACGTTTAAACTCACAGGCATCTACCATTTTTTTAGCCAATTCTAAACTCATCATTGGCTTGAATTCCAATGCATAAGTTAATTTACTTAAAATGAAGAAAAAAGTGATAGAAAAAAATAAGCATTTATATAATTTCATAACTACTCCCTATATTTGAATTTAATTATATATGTACTAAAAATTTATTTTAAAATCATACTAGACACAACTCTTTTAAAATTAAATATATTTTACGAGAATTTTTATTATCTAAAATAAGATCATTTGGTATATTTTTATTCATATACCTCCATCCTCGGAAAGGATGGTGTGAAATTATTTCTGTATGAACGACTTTTTTATCTAATACTAAGTGGCAGATAGATCTTGACTGATCATTTTTTATTTCTATTACCTCTCTAATTTTTTGTCTTGCTTGAATATTACCTTTAATAACCCAATAAATACTCGTGAAATCTTCTCTTAATTCTAACTTTCGAGGATATGACCTAGTTATGTGTATACATCTTCCTTTTTCTTTAAACCTTTTCAATTGTCTTTTTGATAATTGATCTACACTTTCTATACCTACTGCTAATTTGATAAGGTGCATTAAAATAACCTCAACTTTTCTTTTCTTTTTTAGCTTCTAGTGCTTGAAATACTCTGGAAAGAGGTTTCCTACCAAATTGTTTGAATGCAAATTCGGAAGCAATACATATTTTATCTATATCCACGCCTGTTTCTAATCCCATTCCATTCAACATAAACAACACATCTTCAGTTGCCACATTACCTCTAGCTCCTGGAGCATATGGACAGCCACCTAGCCCTCCAACTGAGGTATCTATCACTTTTACTCCTAAATCTAAGCAAGCCAATATGTTTGCTAATGCCTGTCCATAAGTATCATGAAAATGTACTGCCAAGTTATCTACTCCTACAGCATCTACACAAGATGAAAACATTTTTTTTGTTTTAGTTGGAGTTCCAATTCCTAATGTATCTCCTAAAGAAACTTCATAACATCCCATTTTTTTTAATTTTGCACACATTTTAGCTACTAAAATTGGATCAATATCTTTTTCGTATGGACAATAAATTACACAGGAGACGTAACCTCTCACCTTCATTCCTGCTTCTATAGCTATTTTTGCTATATTTTCAGCTCGTTCCAATGATTTTTCAATGGTACAATTTGTATTTTTTTTACAAAACATTTCACTTGGAGCTGTACCAATACAAACTGTATCCGCCTCAACAGATATGGCTCCTTCCAAACCTCTCATATTCATAGTTAAAACCGGATAATTGACTCCCTTCTTACGAAATATTGAATCCATAACTTCCCTGGAATCAGCCATTGCAGGCACCCATTTGGGAGATACAAAGGCAGCGCTTTCTACTTTTTTAAGTCCTGTATCTGAAAGCATATTGATCAATTTTATTTTTTGTTGGGTGTCCATAGGAACAGCCTCATTTTGTAATCCATCTCTTGCTCCTACTTCATATATTAAAATATCATTCATTAATATCTCCTAGCTACTCTTTTCTATCTCTGCAATTGTATAACCTTCGTCGACTTGTTCCCCTTCTCTTACAGAAATTTCTTTAACTGTACCATCAAACGGAGAAATAATAGAATGTTCCATTTTCATAGCTTCTATAACCGCTAAAACATCTCCGCTTCGAACCTTCTGATTACTTTTAACATATACTTTTGCTACCTTACCAGGAACAGGTGTATCCAATGATCCACTTGTCATCTCTACCTTGTAGTTTGAAGAGAATTTATCTAAAATATTTATACTTAAATTATAACCCTTATAAATTATAGAAAGTGAATTTTCTTCTCCCTTAGCAAGAAATATTTTAAAAATTTTCTTATTATATCTTATTTTAAATTCTCTTCCACCATCGTTATTAAATATCGAAATATTAACCAACTTAGTAGGATTAGGTTCCAGGATTCTAAAAGAATACTTTCCTTTATTAAGAGTAAAGCATTCGAAGTTATATTGAATTTTTTCTGATTCAATTATAAATTTTTCTACGTTAGCTCCAAAATGTCTCCAATTATCCTTCGTATCCCACGGTGTCAATAAAATTTTTTTAGCCTCTGATCTTTTAATCATAAATAGACATAAGCTAATTCCTAAAAGTAAATTCTTTTCTACGGTAGATGGAAAAAGATCTTTACTATTATTCTTAATAAAATCTGTTCCTAGTAATAATTTTTTAAAAGATTGGTGCTCAATTATGCGTCTTACAAAATCAATATTAGTATCTATTCCGACAATTTTGGTTTCCTTAAGCACATTTGATAGAGAATTGATCGCTTGTTCTCTGTTTCTTCCGAGAGCTATTATCTTTCCTAGCATAGGATCATAATATGGAGGTACGTCACCTCCTTCCGAATATCCAAAATCAATCCGTAGATTTTTGGATTTAGGAATTGTTAAATTAGAAATTTTTCCTGGAGAAGGTAAAAAATCTAATTCTGGATTTTCTGCATATATTCTCGCCTCAATCGCATGTCCTTTATTACAAGAATCAATCTTTATATTTTCGCCATTAGCAATACGAATCTGCCATTCTACAAGATCTATTCCATAAATAAGCTCTGTCACAGGATGCTCTACTTGAAGTCTTGTATTCATTTCAATAAAATAAAATTTATTTTTGTACAAAAGAAACTCTACGGTTCCAGCCCCCAAGTAAGAAACTTTTTTAGCTACTTTAATTGCCTGTATGGCCATTTCGTTTCTGATTTCCTTATCGATACCTGGCGCAGGTGATTCCTCAATTATTTTTTGATATCGTCTTTGCGTGGAACAATCCCTATCCGATAAGACTTGAATATTTCCTTCCATATCTCCTAATATTTGCACCTCCACATGACGGGCATTTTCAAGATATTTTTCTACTATTAACTTACTATTCCCGAATGAGCTCTTTGCCTCTCTTTTCGCCGAATCAATACCTAAAAACAGTTCTTTTTCGGACCTAGCAATTTTCATCCCCTTACCACCTCCACCCGCAGAAGCCTTTATAATAATAGGAAAACCTATTTCTTTAGATCTTTTAAGAATATCCTCTTTACTATTACCTTCCGTAGAAAAACCAGGAACTACAGGAACACCAGCATCTGCCATCATTTTTCTTGCTGTTGACTTTAAAGCCATAGCTCTGATAGACGATGGATCAGGTCCAATAAAATTAATATTATTTTTTATAACTTCATCAGCAAAATTTGCATTCTCAGATAAAAAACCATAACCAGGATGAATCGCATCAGACTTGGAAGTTATTGCAGCACTAATAATGGATTTAATATTTAAATAGCTCTCTGAAGACTCAGCTCCTCCTATACAAATAGACTTGTCAGCATTTTTTACATGGATAGCATGCTTATCTACATCAGAATATACAGCTACTGTCTCTATATTCATACTTTTGCAAGTTTTTTGTATTCTAAAAGAAATTTCTCCTCTATTTGCAATCAATAACCTCTTAATCATTATTTTTGCCAGTTAGGAGCCCGCTTATTTAAAAAAGCTTCTATTCCTTCTATACCCTCTTCGCTCGCTCTAGCATCTGCAATTCTTTTTGCAGTATCATCTAGTACATTTTTGTTTATTTCTTTTCCTTCAACCGCAAAAATCAAATCCTTGGACATTGCTTGGGCATTTTTTCCTCCTTTTAAAATAGCTAAAAGTATTTTTTCTAAACAATCATCTATCTCATTATTTTCTAATGATTCATTTATAAGACCTATAGCTACAGCTTGTTTTGATGATATTGGTATAGAAGTTAAAAATAAATATCGAGCATTTCTGGAGCCCACTGATCTTACTAAATATGGGCTAATTACTGCTGGAATAAGTCCTAATCTTACCTCAGATAAACAGAATTTTGCATTTTCACCTCCTATTGCTATATCACAAGCAGCAACTAAGCCCACACCTCCTCCATAGGCAGCTCCGTTTACCTTAGCAATCGTTGGAATAGCTAGTTTATCTAATTTTTGTAGCATTAATGATAACCTCTTAGCATCCTCCATATTTTTTTCATGGCTTACCTTGGACATACGTCGCATCCAATCCAAGTCTGCTCCAGCAGAAAATGCTTTCCCAGCACCTGTTAAAACCATTGCCCGAATTTTCTCGTTATCATTTATTTCTGAAAAAGTTTTATCTAATTCTGAAATTAAAACATCGTCAAAAGCGTTCATTATATCTGGACGATTTAAAGTAAGGTAGAAAATTCCTCTATTATCAATATATTTAATTAATAAATCCTTCATAAGAAGTTAGAGCCTGAATAAACCAAATTTAGTATCTTCAATTGGCACATTTAAAGCTGCTCCTATAGATAAACCAAGCACTCTTCTTGTATCTGCAGGATCAATAATTCCATCATCCCAAATTCTAGCAGATGCGTAAAACGGGTTTCCTTCAAATTCGTACTGGTCCAATATCTTCTTCTTAAAATCTTTTTCTTGTTTTTTTGTCCATTTAAGCCCCCGTCTTTTATTTACATCTTGTCTCACTGTAGCTAGTACATTTGCTGCTTGTTCCCCTCCCATAACGGAAATCCTGGAATTAGGCCATGACCATAAAAATCTCGCCCCATAGGCTCTCCCACACATACCATAATTACCAGCTCCAAAAGAACCACCTATAATGACAGTAAATTTGGGAACATTTACCGTAGACACAGCATTCACTAATTTAGCTCCATCCTTAGCTATTCCACCTTCTTCATACTTCTTTCCTACCATAAAACCTGCTATATTCTGTAAAAATACTAGCGGAATTTTTCTTTGCGCACAGAGCTCTATAAAGTGCGCTCCTTTTAGAGAACTTTCAGAAAATAAAATGCCATTATTTGCGATAATTCCTACCCTAAAGCCCATAATTCTAGCAAAACCTGTTACTAAAGTAGGCCCATATAGTGTCTTAAACTCTGTAAACTTACTTCCATCTGCAATCCTTGCAATAACTTCATGAACATCGTAGGGGACAGACAATGAGTCTGGGATTACTCCATAAAGGCTTTCAATATCATATTTAGGAGGTTCAGGAGTAATAAAATATCCTCGCTTAAAATTATTTTTATTAGCAGTCATAGTAGCAATAATATTTCTAGCAATATTTAGTGCATGCTCATCATTCTCTGCCAAATGATCAGTTACTCCACTTTTCTTGCTATGAAGTTCTGCACCACCTAATTCCTCTGCTGAAACTTCCTCGCCTGTTGCTGCTTTTACAAGAGGAGGCCCCCCTAAAAAAATAGTTCCCTGATTTTTTACTATAATAGATTCATCGCACATGGCAGGAATATAAGCCCCACCAGCTGTACAAGATCCCATTACTATAGCAATCTGGGCTATTCCTTTAGCAGACATATTTGATTGATTATAAAATGATCTACCAAATCCATCTTTATCGGCAAACATTTCACTTTGATACGGCAAGTTTGCACCACCAGAATCTACTAAATAAACACAAGGCAACCTGTTCTCTAAAGCTATTTCCTGGGCTCTAAGATGTTTTTTCACAGTCATTGGATATAAAGTGCCACCTTTGACCGTAGCATCATTTACAATTAAAACACATTCTCTACCTTCAATTCTTCCTATCCCTGTTATTAGGCCAGAACCTGGTGCCTCATTATTGTAAAGATCCAAAGCTGCCAGTGGAGAAAATTCAAGAAAAGGTGAACCAGGGTCTATAAGATTATCTATTCTATCTCGAGGTAATAATTTACCTCTACTCAGATGTCTTTCTACAGCTTCTTTGCTTCCCGTCTTAACAGTATTTATTTTGTCTTTTAATTCCAAGACCAGTTTGTTCATTACATTCTTATTGTGAACAAAGTCTTTAGAACTCGTGTTTATTTTGCTTTCAATTACATCAACCATTTTTTTTGCAGCCTATAACTATTAAAATTTCTCTATTGCTATAGCAGTAGCTTCTCCACCTCCTATACACAAAGAGGCAATACCTTTGTGTAAGTTGTATTTTTCTAAAGCATTAATTAAAGTTGCTATAATTCTTGCCCCAGATGTTCCTACTGGATGACCTAAAGCACAAGCACCACCATGGACATTGACTATATCTGGAGATAAGCTCAAGTCTTTCATGGCTGCCATCGGCACTACTGCAAATGCTTCGTTGATTTCAAATAAATCCACATCACCTATTTTCCAATTTGCCTTATCTAAAACTTTTTTTATTGCTCCTATTGGAGCAGTAGTAAACCATGCAGGCTCCTGACTATTGGTAGAATGAGAAATGATTCTAGCTAAAGGCCTTAAATTTCTTTTTTCTGCCTCTTTTAAAGTCATAAGCACTAGAGCTGCTGCTCCATCCGATATAGATGAAGAATTAGCTGCAGTTACCGTTCCATCTTTCCTAAAAGCTGGTCTTAAGTTTGGAATTTTGGAAATATCAGCTGTAAAAGGTTGTTCATCATTTGATATTTCTGTTTCTCCTTTACGAGTTTTTATTTGAACCGGAACTATTTCATTTTTAAAACTTCCGTCCTCGTTTGCTATTTTTGCTCTCTTTAATGAACGAATAGCAAATTCGTCTTGTTGTTCTCTAGTAAATTGATAAGCCTCTGCAGTATCTTCTGCATAAGTACCCATTAATCTTCCTGGTTCATAAGCATCTTCTAGTCCATCAATAAACATATGATCTTTTATATCTCCATGACCCATTCTTAGCCCTGTTCTTACTTTAGGCAAGATATAGGGTGCATTGGACATGCTTTCAATTCCACCTGCTATAGAAATACTACTTGACCCAGCAATTATCTGATCATTTGCTAACATTGCAGACCTCATTCCTGAACCGCACATCTTATTAATAGTAGTAGCTCCTGTACTTACCGGTATATTGGCCCCAATAGCAGCTTGCCTGGCTGGGGCCTGGCCCATACCGGCTGGTAGCACACATCCCATTATCACATCATCTATATCCTCAGGTTTTATATTAGATTTTTCTATTGCAGCCTTTATGGCAATACTTCCTAGCCGAGGAGCTGACTCAGTTGACAAAACTCCTTGAAAACTCCCCACAGGTGTTCTTGCTGCTCCTGTTATTACTACATCTTTTTTATTCAAATCAACCTCCCTTATTTATCTACATTGATTTATACAAATTATGAATTGAGACTGGCATATTTGTTGATATTCTTCGGTATGATCCTCTCTATTAAAACATATATCTTTTCTTCTTAAGCAGGATCGAGCACACATTTTTATTTCAGTTGCTATCTCCTCAGGATCATAAGGAAAATCTGGTATTTGTTCCTCTGCATAAAGCTTAAAATCTACCATAAAGATATTAAAAAATACGACTACTAACAATAAAGATAGTAATTTAAAAAGTAACTTTATCATTAAGCAGTTTCCTCAAAAATTTCTCTTCCTATTAGCATACGCCTAATTTCACTCGTACCTGCACCTATCTCATACAATTTTGAATCTCTCAACAATCTTGCAACTGGGTAATCGTTAATATATCCATTACCACCTAAAATTTGTATAGCTTGCAGAGCTATTTCAGTAGATCTTTCGGCAGTAAAGAGTATTACTCCTGCAGAATCTTTTCTGGTAGTTTCATTTCTATCACAAGCCTTTGCCACGTTATAAGCATAAGATTTACAGGCATTCATGGTAGTATATATATCTGCTAACTTTCCTTGAATAAGCTGAAAATTACCAATGGGTTGGGAAAATTGTTTTCTTTCATGTACATATGGAACTATAATATCCCAGCAATTTTGCATTACTCCCAATGGTCCTCCTGCAAGAACAACTCTTTCATAATCCAAGCCACTCATAAGCACCTTTGCACCCTCATTGACTTTACCTAAAATATTTTCTTTTGGAACCTCACAATTATTAAAAACTAACTCGCATGTGTTAGACCCTCGCATTCCAAGCTTATCCAGTTTTTTGGAAGTTGAAAAACCAGAAAAACCTTTTTCTATAATAAAAGCAGTAATGCCTTTTGAGTCTGCATTCTTATTCGTTTTTGCATATACAACTAGAAAGTCAGCGTCTGGTCCATTTGTAATCCACATCTTAGAGCCATTTAAAACATAATGATCATTTTTTTCAATTGCTTGGGTGCTCATTCCCATCACATCGGAACCAGCCCCTACTTCGCTCATGGCAAGAGCACCAACCTTTTTCCCTTCAATAAGACTCGGCAAATATTTTTCGCGTTGTTGATCATCTCCATTCAAACGGATCTGATTTACACAAAGATTTGAATGTGCTCCGTAAGATAAGCCAACTGAAGCTGAGGCTCGACTTATTTCTTCTACAACTACTATGTGCTCCAAATATCCCAGGCCACTTCCTCCCCACTTTTCTTCAACAGTTATTCCCAGGATTCCTAATTTTCCCATTTTCTCCCACAAATCAGAAGGAAAATCATTTTTTTTATCTATTTCAGCTGCACGGGGGGCTATCTCATTATCAGAAAAACTTTTTACAGTATCTCTGATCATATTTGCCGTTTCACCCAAATTAAAATTTAAATCTTCTTTTCTATTACTAATCATAAAGTGTTCCTATAAAAGTTAGTTTACTAACATAATATAAGCTAGACCTAAAAATACAAAAAATCCAATTACATCTGTAACTGTGGTTAATAAAACGGAGGCCGCTACTGCAGGGTCTATTTTAAACCGCTGCAGTAACATTGGAATTGCTGCACCAAAAAGGCCGGCTACAAATAAATTAAATAGCATCGCAAGGGCTATAACTATTCCTAGCCCTTGTTCACCAAACCAAAAAGCTGCCAACAGACCCACTATAACAGCAAATATTACTCCATTATAGATGCCTACTAATATTTCTTTGCCAAAAATACTCAAAGCATTGGAAGCATTTAATTCTCGAGTTGCTAAAGCCCTCACAGCTACAGTTAAAGTTTGCGTCCCGGCATTCCCACCCATTGACGCTACTATAGGCATCAATATGGCTAAAGCTACTATCTGTTTTATAGTTCCTTCAAAAATACCTATAGTGATTGATGCAAGAACTGCAGTAAACAAGTTTACAAACAACCAAGGAAACCTTCTTCGAGTCGTCTGCCATGCTGCCAGATATAAGTCAGTGTCTCCACTTACACCTGCTAACTGTAGCATATCTTCTTCAGCTTCTTCCTGAATAACCTCAACAACATCATCAACGGTAATCATCCCTATTAATCTATTTTGTATATTTACTACAGGTGCTGAAGTGAGATCATACTGCTCAAACAAATAAGCTATATCTTCCTGATCCATATTTACTGGCACCAATATTGGATTATTTGTCATAATATTTTCTAAAACTATCTCTCTTTTACTTCTCATCATTTTATATAGAGGAACAGTTCCAACAGGAGAGTGTCTCGGGTCTACAACAAATATAGAATAAAATTTATCTGGTACATTTACTGAGCCCCTCAGATAATCTATAACTTGCCCTACACTCCAGTATCTTGGGACCGCAACGTAATCCCTTTGCATCAAACGACCTGCAGTCATCTCAGGAAATTTCAAGGCTTGAACAATTAATTCTCTTGGTTCAGTTGCTATTTGTTTTAAAAGTGAATCTCTCCTCTCTTCTTCTATACTATCTATAATATAAGCGGCATCATCCGTATCTAACCTGCCCAATAGATCACCTAAAACTCCAGGCTTATAATTTTCTATTACATCATTTAAAACTTGTTCATCCAAAGATGCTAGAGTTTCTGCAGGAAGTTTCTCCTGTAAACATGATGCCAAGATTCTTCTATGCTCTTCAGCCAAAATTTCGAAAAGGTCAGCTATATCAGCTGGATGAAGAGATAAAACTGTCTTTTTAAGAAATTTAGTGTCGAGAAAATTGATATTTTCTCTAACCTCATTAACAAAATCTCTTGAGATACCAAAACCCAAAACAACTTCACTTGTTTTCTCTTTATCCAACTTATTCTTAGAAGACTTTTCCATTTTACCACTCAAACGTTCATTAAGTTGTTCTGCTATAATTCAAAAATTATGGTAATATAGTTTAACTCTAACTATAAATTAATTCTAGAGCATCAATATGAATAATTTATACATGAATAATAATAAAATTATAAATAAAAATAATTCTTTAGAATGGAAAATAACTAAAAATAAAATTCCATATTTAGATGCAGTAAGGATAATGGAAAATAGAGTGAAAAATATTCAATATAACACATCTTCCGAATGTATATGGTTACTAGAACATCCCTCTGTTTATACTTGCGGCACTAGTACAATAAATACAGATATTTTAAATTCAGCTAGCATTCCTGTTGTAGAAACAAAAAGAGGAGGTAAAGTTACCTTTCATGGTCCTGGACAGAGAGTGGTATATGTAATGTTAAATCTAAATTTTAGGAAAAAAGACATAAAACTTTATGTAAGGGTGCTTGAAGAATGGTGTATCACTACGCTAAAGAAATTTGGTATAGACGCATTTTCCGTAAAAGATAGAACCGGCATTTGGGTTAATACTAATTATGGAGAATCAAAAATAGGTGCCATAGGAGTAAGAGTTAGCCGTTGGGTTACCTACCACGGAATTTCTGTAAATATAAATACAAATTTAAGTGCTTATGAAGGAATTAATGCATGTGGATTAGAAGATTTTTCTGCAACCTCTACTCAAGCAATGGGATATAAAATTAAGATGAGTGATTTCGATCAAAAATTAAAAGAAACTTTTTTTAATTTTTTTTAATAGCTTTCAAATATCATAAGAAAAAAAACCACATATTTCTTTTGTCAATAGCTGCGGCTGTTCCAGTGCTGCAAAATGCCCTCCTTTTGACATTTTTGTCCACCTTTTTATATTGATGTATGTTTTTTCTGCTAATAATTTTTTAGGTCTGAGCATTTCCTTTGGAAATTCAGCATAACCAACAGGGACACTGATCGTCTCTCCTTCAGGAATAAACCATGGTCTATGATTTCTAGCATAATAAGGCCAAAACGATGAACCAATAGCTCCACTAAACCAATATAAACAAATATTTGCTAACATTTTATCAAAAGACACAGAGTTTTCCGGAACACCTTTACAATCTGTCCACTCATAAAATTTTTCACATATCCATGCAGCAAGACCAGCAGGTGAATCTGATAACGCATAGGCTAAAGTTTGTGGACGAGAACCTTGGATTGCTTGATAACCCATTCCTTCTGATTTCCAGATTTGAACCTGATCTATATAATCTTGTTCCTCAGGAGAAAAAATATGTTTATTACTATATTCTCTTCTTAAGGCCAGCATATTTAGATGTAGACCTATGATATTTTCTGGATACCTATAGCTGATTCTTGAACCAACCATTGCTCCCCAGTCTCCTCCTTGAATACAAAATTTATTATAAGAGAGTTGTTTTATCATTAACTCAGTTAATAGGTCAGCAATTTCTTCTACTCCAAACCTTTTTTGATTAGGAGTAAAAGATAGTCCAAACCCAGGTAAAGAAGGAGCCACTACTGTAAAAGCAACATCTGAATTAATTCCATATTTTTTAGGATCTGAAAGCATAGGAATAATATCAAGAAACTCAAAAACAGATCCTGGCCATCCATGCATTAGCAGTAAAGGAAAAACCTTTTTCCCTTTACCTTCGGAATAAATAAAATGTATATCGATATCCGAGATATTTGTTTTAAACTGAGGAAAAGTATTTAGTTCTGCTTCCGATTTTTTCCAATCAAAATCTTTCTTCCAATATTCTAATATTGTCTTAAACCAATCTAAATCGGTTCCACTCAGCCATGGTTCCCCTGGTGGTTGATCTGGTAATCTTGTGTTATTTAAACGAGAATATAATGCTAATAATTCATTCTCGGTAATATTTAATAAATATGGTTTAATATTAGCAGACATGTTTATCATATGAATGACATTAACTCTTGATCTACAAAAACTGCATCATTTTCTTTAATAAATATTTCTGATACTTCTGAATCTTTTTCTGCTTTAATAATATTTTCCATTTTCATAGCATCCAATATTATTAGACCTTCTCCTATCTTAATTTTTTGTCCTTTTTTGATCAAGATTTTAACTACCCTACCTGGCATAGGAGACAGTAAAGTCCTATCTGTATCACTGGTAACTTTTTTAGGAATACCCTTCTTCAAATTGTATTCATAAGGACTATTTATAGATACAAAGCCATCATATCCACCATGCTTAACTTTATATCCACCAATAACTTTCTTGTATTGAATATAATAGCACTTGTTATTTAATATAAGTTTTATAAGAGAGCTATTAAATATTAGTTTTATCTTAACATCAAATTTATCTTTTTTATATTCAAGCACCAATTTATGATCATTATTGTCGTTTGAATCTATCAAACTATATTTGAATAAAAATCCCTTTTCTTCCAAAGTAGCATAAAACTTACCATTATTTTTTTCTCCCACATACATTTGTCTTTTAACTTCTATTGCTTTTAAACACACAGATGCTATAGCCACTATTAACTTAACTTCATTGTTTACCTCATTTCCCAAAAAGGCAGACTTATATTCTTGATCGATAAAACTTGTATTGATATTTCCAGAAATAAAAACTTTATTATTTAAAACATTGTTCAAAAACGATATGTTAGTACTAATTCCATCTAAGACAAAAAGATCTAGGGCATTTGAAAGATTCTTTCTTGCGTTCTCTCGATTTTTTCCATGCGTTACTAATTTTGCCATCATTGGATCGTAATACATGCTAACTTCACTCCCTTCATGAACACCCGAGTCTAATCTAATTTTAATTTCATTGTTTTTCTCAATAACTGGAGACAAAAAGGAATTTATCCTGCCTGTTGATGGCATAAAACCATGAAGTGGATCTTCTGCATATATTCTAGCCTCTATTGCCCAACCATTTAAATTAATACAAGACTGTTTGATACTTAATCTCTGTTTCGCAGCAATCTTTATCATTTGTTCTACTAAATCTAAATCTAGAACTAGTTCGGTTACGGGATGTTCAACCTGCAATCTTGTATTCATTTCAAGAAAATAAAAAGATTTGTCTGATGTAGCTACAAATTCTACAGTGCCAGCACTACTATAATTTACGGCCTTTGCAAGCATGAGAGCTTGTTCTCCCATTTTTTTTCTCATAGATTCATCGACTAGTGGGCTGGGACATTCTTCAATAATTTTTTGATGCCTTCTTTGAATAGAACATTCACGTTCTCCCAGATATATCATGTTCCCATTCAAATCTCCTAAAATTTGAATTTCAATATGTCTTGGATTAATTATAAATTTCTCTATGAACACTTTATCGTCACCAAACGCTTGTTTTGCCTCATTTTTAGCACTCTTCAATCCAGATTCTAAATCTTTCTCATTTTTAGCAACCCTCATTCCTTTTCCCCCACCTCCAGCTGAAGCTTTTATCATGATCGGATAGCCAATTCTTTTAGCTTCCCTTCTAGCGGCAGATAAATTAATAATGGCCTGTTCTCCACCTGGAATAACATTTACACCTGCTGCTCTTGCTACTTTTTTAGATTCAATCTTGTCTCCCATTGTTTGAATTGCTTTAACTGGAGGACCTATAAAAGTTATGCCTTCTTTGATTAATGACGATGCAAACTTTGCATTCTCTGATAAGAAACCATAGCCCGGATGCACAGCATCAACCTTATGTGTTTTAGCAATTGCTATAATCTTATCAATGTTAAGATAGCTATGTACTGATTCCGATAAGCCTACGTGAACTACATCATCCATAAATTCTAAGTGCTTAGCTCTGGCATCTGCATCAGAATAAATACCTACTGTTGTTATACCCATTTTTTTACAGGTTTTGGCTATTCTACAAGCTATCTCTCCTCTATTCGCAATCAATATTTTTTTAAACATACTCTATCTCTTAACTATAATGGAATATTGCCATGCTTTTTCGCTGGATTAGATAGTTTTTTTGTTTTAAGTAAGTCCAAAGATCTATATATCCTGTAACGTGTATTATTAGGTCTAATAAGATCATCAAGATAGCCTCTGGAAGCGGCAATAAAAGGATTTGAAAACTTTTTTTGATATTCTTTGCTTTTTTTAATTATTTCCTTTTCACTAGAACCCCTATAAATAATTTCTACAGCTCCTTTAGAACCCATAACCGCTATTTCCGCAGTAGGCCAAGCATAATTGACATCCCCTCTTAAATGTTTTGATGCCATAACATCATAAGCTCCTCCGTATGCTTTTCGAGTAATAACTGTAACTTTGGGGACTGTTGCTTCTGCATACGCGTATAATAATTTTGCACCATGTGCTATTATCCCATTATGCTCTTGAGATGTTCCAGGTAAAAAACCAGGCACATCTACAAAGGTAATTATTGGAATATTAAAACAGTCACAAAAACGAATAAATCTAGCGGCTTTTCGCGAAGAATCTATATCTAAACAACCAGCCAATACCATAGGCTGATTTGCAACGATACCTATGGTCTCTCCTCCTATTCGTCCAAAACCAACGATTATATTTTTTGCATAATCTGTTTGTATTTCAAAAAAATCTTCTTCATCTATTATACTTAAAACTAATTCTTTCATATCATAAGGAATATTAGAATTATCCGGAATTAGAGTATCAAGATTACCAGACTTTCTAGATACCGGATCTATTATCTTTTTTATTGGTGGCTTATCTTTATTAGAAAGAGGTAAAAAGTCTAACAGTCTCCTAGTTTCTTCTAAAGCTAATACGTCATTTTCAAATGACAGATCAACTACTCCTGATTTCTTTGTGTGACTATTTGAGCCCCCCAACTCTTCTGCACTTACATCTTCGTGAGTTACAGTTTTAACGACATCAGGTCCTGTTACAAACATATAAGAGGAATCTTTAACCATAAATATAAAATCTGTAATAGCTGGAGAATAAACAGCTCCTCCTGCACAAGGTCCCATAATGACTGATATCTGAGGAATGACTCCAGAAGCTAACACATTTCTCTGAAACACTTCTGCATATCCTCCAAGTGAGGCAACACCCTCTTGAATTCTAGCTCCCCCAGAATCATTGAGTCCTATTATTGGACAACCTAGCTTTATAGCTTGATCTAGAATTTTACAGATTTTTTCTGCGTGGGTTTCACTAAGTGAACCTCCATATACAGTAAAATCCTGGCTAAAAACAAATACAGACCTTCCGTTGATTTTGCAATGTCCAGTTACTACACCATCACCAGGTATAATATTTTTATCCATTCCAAAATCTTTACTTCTATGCTCTACAAACATGTCGTATTCTTCAAAAGAATCTTTATCTGCTAAAACATGAATCCGCTCTCTAGCACTCAATTTTCCTTTAGCATGCTGTGCAGCTAAACGCTTTTCTCCTCCTCCTTCTATAGCCTTTTTTCTCTTTCTCTCAAGCTCTTCTGTAATTTTATCCAAAGAAAAATCCCTTATTTTACTTTTAAAGCAGTCAAGTATCTAGAGGCTTTATATATATCAGTACAAATAGCTTCTCGTCTATTACTTGCTTCAGAATCATTTCCCCATTTAGATAACTGGTATAATTCCTCTAACTTACTTGCTCTAAAAGCCTCTTCATAATTTATTCTAGAATCACATAAGGCAAGTGAAATTACAAGAGAACCTGTTACTTGACATAAAGTACTAATACAAGACAACTTATATTCATCATAGGTTATTAAAATATCATTTAAACTTTGAACATTTTTTTTATCTTGAATAATTTTCTTCAATGAACATGTATAACTTAATTTAATCATATAAGTATTATTGATCCACTCCAAGAGTGGTTTCCACGAATTAATTTGTTGTTGTAGTAAATCCTTAGGGTCACTAGTAAAATAACAAAGTGTGTCACTGTGAACCTGATTTACAATCTTCTTAATAAAATAATTTTTATCTTTATTTATTTTGTCTATCGCTAAATTAGTGATCCTTCTATATGTCACTATATTATTTTTGCCTTCTTTTTTATTATTTTGATTGATTTCTGCTAAAATAAGTTGAGCAATTTTTCTATACGGACTTGATAGTAAGTTTCCTTCAGGTGTTTTAAAAATTTCATTATTTTTTTTTATCAAAAAATTATTTTCTTTTTTAATAATTTTAGCAGTGAATTTTTTAACATCTTTTGACATTTTTTATATAATTAAAAGTTTTTAAAATTTATTAGCTGAAAAATTTTTAACATATGAGAAGGAATAGGGGCTTTTATTCTAATCGTTATTCCCTCTAAGTCTGGTACTCCTACTTCTTTTGCGTGTAAATGCATATTATAACAGAACATTTTTATATTCTCATAGTTCTTGTTATTAATTTTATATTTTTTATCACCAAGTATAGGACAGCCCATATAGAATGAATGAGCCCGTAATTGATGTTTTCTCCCTGTTAGAGGACAAAACTCAACTACAGATATAAGATTGTTTTTAAAATTACCTTTCCAAAGAATATTATATTCCGTCACCGCTTCCTTTGCTTCATTCAGATTTTTATTGACAGTCTCTAATGGAATTCTTATAGAACCATTTTTTTTTGGAAATTTTCCACAAATAATTGCTAAATAACTTTTTTTTATTTTTTTATTTTTAAAAGCTAATGTTAATCGTCTCGCAGATTCTGCAGTTCTTGCTAAAAGTAAAACTCCGCTAGTTCCTTTATCTATCCTGTGAACTAATTTTGGTCTAAAATCTAACTCAAATCTAAGTTGATCAAGAATACCGTCGATATGATTTATTACTTTAGTTCC
>PTKJ01000002.1 GCA_002937675.1 Alphaproteobacteria bacterium MarineAlpha9_Bin1
AAAGAGTTAAAGTAGATAAAATTATTGAAGAAGCTGGGCATCACAGAGCTTTTGCAGAAGAATTACCTGACAGTGACAAAGATGATAAAATAGAATTAGCTGCCTTGTTAAGAAGTGTATCGGAACAATTTAACACTTACGTCAAACTTAATAAAAAAATTTCCACAGATATAATTTCATCCATAAACGAAATAGAAGAAGCATCAAAATTGGCGGATACAATTTCCTCTCATCTAAATATTAAAGTTGCAGATAAACAAAAATTACTAGAGGAAGTTTCTGTAGCGACAAGGTTAGAAAAAATTTTAGGTATTATTGAAAGTGAACTAGATGTGATGAAAGTAGAAAAGAAAATTAGGTCAAGAGTCAAAAATCAGATGGAAAAGACTCAAAAAGAATACTATTTGAATGAGCAAATGAAGGCTATACAAAAAGAATTAACAAATGGTGAAGATAAGGATGAAGTAGTAGAATATGAAGAAAAGATAAATAATACTAAATTTTCTAAAGAGGCACTTGATAGAGCTAAATCTGAGCTACGAAAACTGAAGTCTATGGGTCCTACGTCAGCAGAATCGACGGTCGTAAGAAATTATTTAGATTGGCTGTTAGAATTACCATGGAAAAAAAATACGAAAATAAAAAGAGATATTAATGAGGCTGAAGAGATTTTGAATGAAGATCATTATGGACTTCATAAGGTTAAAGAGAGAATACTTGAGTATTTAGCAGTACAACACAGGGCTAAAAAAATTAAAGGCCCAATTATTTGTTTAGTTGGTGCTCCAGGAGTAGGAAAAACTTCTCTAGGAAAATCTCTAGCGAGAGCTACAGGTAGAAATTTTGTTAGGATGTCTTTAGGAGGCATTAGAGATGAGTCAGAGATTAGAGGACATAGAAGGACTTATATAGGTTCCATGCCAGGTAAAATAATTCAAGGTATAAAAAAATCTAAATCTTCTAATCCACTATTTTTATTGGATGAAATAGATAAAATAGGAGCTGATTGGAGAGGTGATCCCGCCTCGGCTTTATTAGAGGTTTTAGATCCTGAACAAAATACCACGTTTAATGATCATTATTTAGATTTAGACTATGATTTATCTAATGTTTTGTTTGTTACAACTGCTAATACTTTAAAAATGCCCAAACCACTTTTGGATAGAATGGAAATTATTAATCTTTCGGGATATTTGGAAAATGAAAAATTAGAAATAGCAAAAAGACATTTAATAAATAAGCAGAAGGAAAGAAACGGCTTAAAAGATAATGAGTGGAGTATTTCAGATAGGGCTGTTATAGATTTAATTAGGTATTATACCAGAGAGGCTGGGGTCAGAGGGTTAGAAAGAGAAATTGCATCTCTTTGTAGAAAGGCTATAAAGAAAATTGTTTCTGGTAAACTTAAAAATATTAAAATCACTTCTAAAAATTTAGCATCATATGCAGGTGTTAGAAAATATAGGCATGGTTTAGCTGATAAAGATAATTTGATAGGAGTTACTACAGGTTTAGCATACACCGATTTTGGAGGAGATCTATTATCAATTGAAGCTGTGGTAATGAATGGAAAGGGACGACAACAAATTACGGGACAACTTGGTGATGTTATGGTTGAGTCCGTAAGAGCAGCTACAAGCTATGTAAGATCTAGAGCAACTCAATTTGGTATAGAACCTCCTTTTTTTGAAAAAAAAGATATTCATGTTCATGTTCCAGAAGGTGCGACGCCAAAAGACGGACCATCTGCTGGTGTTGCAATTGCTATTACCATGATATCAGTTTTAACTGGAATAGCTGTTAGAAGCAATGTTGCTATGACTGGAGAGATATCTCTCAGAGGAAGAGTTTTACCTGTTGGAGGGTTGAAAGAAAAACTTTTGGCTGCTGTTAGAGGTGGAATTAAAAAAGTTCTTATACCTGACGAAAATGCTAGGGACTTGAAAGAAGTTCCTACAGAGATAACAAAAAATATTGAAATTGTGTTAATCAAACACCTGGATGATGCAATCAGTCAGGCTCTAATTGAGTTACCAATACCGATTGATTGGACAGAAAAAGACTTTATTGCAGGAAGAACTAGTAAAGATAATGTGGAAGGTGTTGTAAAACATTAAATTTTTATTTTCTTTACTTTTCTTTTTTTTTATAAGTAAAATAAACATGTGGTACTAATTAACACAACAAATTGAAAAAAGGGGGTTCCATGAATAAGAATGATTTAATAAATGCAGTTTCAGATTCGGCTAATCTTTCAAAGGTGCAAGCGGCTGAAACGGTCGATGCAGTTTTCTCAGCAATAAGTAATGAACTTTCTTCTGGTGGAGAAGTTAGATTAGTGGGATTCGGAACTTTTATAGTTACAAATAGAGCTGCAACTACAGGAAGAAATCCCAGAACAGGGGAAGCTATTCAAATTCCTGCATCTAAGCAACCCAAGTTTCGTGCAGGTAAAAGTTTGAAGGGTTTAGTAAATAGCTAAACATTAATATCAGTTTTTATAAACCGCCGGTCTCAAATTTAGACCGGCAGTTTTTTTAGATTGGGCGATTAGCTCAGCTGGGAGAGCGACTCGTTTACACCGAGTAGGTCGGCGGTTCGATCCCGTCATCGCCCACCATATTCGAGAACTTACACTTGAATGTTCATCATATACATTATATATATAAGCAAATTTTTTTATTGGGGGTGTAGCTCAGTTTGGTTAGAGCGCTGGCCTGTCACGCCAGAGGCCGCGGGTTCAAGTCCCGTCACTCCCGCCACTTAGTTTCTTTTATCTTTTAACTCTTGCCTGCGCTTATGTAGAACTGGTTCCGTGTATCCAGATGGTAACTCTCTACCTTTATATACAAGATCACACGCTGCCTTGAAAGCAATTGTATCGAAAGAGGGGGCCATAGGAATATAATTTTTATCGTTTGCATTTTGTTTATCTACAACGTTGGCCATCTTTTTCATTGTCGTAATTAATTGATTTTCTGTAATGATTCCATGATGTAACCAGTTAGACAAAGCTTGTGATGATATTCTACAGGTTGCACGATCTTCCATTAGTCCTATGTCATTGATATCTGGTACCTTTGAACATCCTACTCCTTGATCAATCCAACGAACAACATAACCTAAAATACCTTGAGCATTATTTTCAATTTCCTCAGTAATTTCTTCATTAGACCAGTTTTGTCCACTAGCGACAGGTATGCTAAGCAAATCAATTAAACTTGCTTTACTTCCCTTTTTGAGAATCTCGTTTTGAACAGAGAGAACATTAATTTTGTGATAGTGTGTAGCGTGTAGAGTAGCAGCTGTCGGACTTGGAACCCAGGCACAGTTCGCGCCTGATTTAGGATGTCCAATTTTCTGTTCTAGCATATCAGCCATAAGGTCAGGCATTGCCCACATACCTTTTCCTATTTGGGCGCGTCCTTGTAACCCGCACGCAAGACCTATATCAACGTTTCTTTCTTCATAAGACTTTATCCAAGAAGTGGTCTTCATATCTCCTTTTCTCAAAACTGGTCCCATTTCCATAGAAGTATGAATTTCATCTCCTGTGCGATCTAAAAATCCTGTATTAATAAATGCTACTCTATTTTTAGTTGCACGTATGCACTCTTTAAGGTTTACACTAGTACGTCGTTCTTCGTCCATAATACCCAGCTTTACAGTGTAGGTTGGAAGACCAAGAATTTCTTCTACACGAGTAAATATTTCATCTGCAAATGCAACTTCTTCCGGGCCGTGCATTTTTGGTTTAACTATATATACAGATCTCTTTTCAGAATTTCTCATCCCCTGAGATTTTTTTAAGTCATGAATTGCAATAAGAGTAGTGCACATTGCATCAAGTAAACCTTCAAAAATCTCATTATTATCTTGATCAAGAATTGAAGGGTTAGTCATTAGATGACCTACATTTCTGTTTAACATTAAAGAACGACCTTTGAGTAATTTTTTAACTCCGTTAGAAGTAGTGATTTCTATATCTTGATTTAATTTTCTATTTATATTTTGCCCGTTTTTTATAAATTCTTCAGAGAGGTCTCCCTTCATAAGACCTAACCAATTCCGGTATGCGATAACTTTGTCTTCACTGTCCACTGCTGCTATACTATCCTCGCAGTCCATAATAGTTGTCATGGCAGATTCTAAAAGTATATCTGAGATATTGGCAGGATCAGATTTACCTATTGGATGTTCAGGATCTATTAGAATACGAATATGTAAACCGTTTTTGACCAATATAATTTCGGCTAACTTTTTATTATCTTTCATAATAAATCCTATAAATTGATCTGGGTTTACTAAAGATGTTTTGTCATCTGCAGTTAAGTGAAGCTCATTATTTATTATTTCAATTTTGGTTATGTCTTTCCAACTGCAGGAAACTAAAGGTGTTATTTTATCAAGATGCTCTTTGGCAAAAACGATTACCCTTGCTCCGCGATCGGGATTGTAACCATTACCAGTAGGTAAATCACCCATTGCATCCGTTCCATAAAGCGCATCATAAAAACTTCCCCAACGAGCATTGGCTGCATTTAAAGCATATCGAGCATTCATAATAGGCACGACTAATTGAGGACCTGAAATATGTGCAATTTCAGGATCTGTATTATTTGTTTCAATGCTGAATTTTGATCCTTCAGGTACGAGGTAACCTATTTCTTTAAGAAAAGATATATAGGATTCTTTATCATGCAGTTTACCTCTACGTTCTATATGCCAATTATTAATTTGAATTTGTAGTTTTTCACGTTTTTCTAATAGACTTTTATTTTTTGTGCTTAGATCTTTAATTAGCTTAGAAAATCCTTCCCAAAATCTTTCAGAGCTTATACCCGTTCCTGGTAGAGCTTCCGACTCTATAAAATTTTCTAAAACACTATCTACTTTAAGCCCATATTTATCTGCGCGATCAACCATTTTTATTTCCTGCTTTTTTTTTGTTAGATAAACACTTTAATTACTGAGCTCCTCAAAGTAAATATTAAAAATTAGGATTAATGGCGCCGTTTTGTTCTAACCATATTCTTGTTTCTTTAATAATTAAAGATAAAAGCTCCTTTTGTTTTTCTCCAACACCCATATGTCTGCCGTCTAGTAGAACTATTTTCTTTGGAAGGGGAGTTAAATCTTGCATTAATGAAGATGATTTTTTAGGAATAAACTCATCATTTTTACCACTAATTAAAAGAAAATTTCCAGAAATATATTCTAAATGTTCTTTAGGGTCTATCGGATTAAATAGAAGTTGAATAATGTAGCCCAAAAATGGTTTAGTCCATTTTGGGCTAATAAAAGGGTTCGAGTTTACTATTCGACCTATGTTAGTTCCTCCATATGCAAGTACAGTCCAACCTATTGTTGCTAATCCTCTGCTTTCTATTATATGTTGTACTGCCGGAACTACTATGGCACCTACGGAAAACCCTAGTAAACTAATCCTTTTTTTTTCTGCCCAAGGCTGTTTTGTTATCCATTCTAGTGCCGCTGCAACCTGACCAGGAGAGTTATAAATTCCTCTATAAATACTTGGAGACTTTAGAAGTATATTTAACCCTTTAGGTAACTTAGAAGCTATAGGCCAATTGTATCCTACCAATATATTATTACCTATATCTGAAACATGACGTATACTTTCAAACCCAGTTTCTAAGCCACCAAGTATAAATAATACAGGAAGAGGATGGTCTGGGATTGGGGTAGGAAAACTTACAGCAATGTCTATAATACCTAAATTTGAATCTTTAATAAAATACTGTTGAATTGTTCTCGAATCTTGAAAGAAATTTTTGCCCTCTACAACGTCTAGAATTTTTTCACTTTTTGGCAATGCATTTAAAGAATTTTTATTTGATTGAAAAATAGTACTAGAACATCCCAATAGAATTATTAATAAAGGTATAAGTTTTATTATTATGTATTTCACTAAATATAGTATTTCTTTTTTGCATTTTTAATTGACCGCCAAGAACCGCATTTCAGTTGTCTCACTGGTATAAACCAGCACATTTTTATTTTGTCACCTTCTATAATATTTATATATCCATCCGCAACAGTATGTATTATTTTTTCTGGATAAATTCTGTTTTGAATACTTTTTATAAATCGAATTGATACAATTGCTATAGCTGCTAGCGAAAGACCTATTACTGTAGCCCTGGGTATTGTCATAATCAGCCTCCAAATAAATATTTTATTTCAAATAATATATAAATATAAATCTGTTAATAACAATTAATTAGTAAAATTTTTGTTCTTTTTTACATTTATAATTATTGTTTGTATAATGGATGTCTATTTTATGGGGAGAAAAATAATGTTTAATAAATATATAAGTTTAATATTAACTTTGGCATTTATCACATTGCTGAAGGGGCAATCTGCAAGTGCTGAAGATCAAGTTATTATAAATGGTGATGCTGGTGGCCGATTAGTGCAGGCTGCAATGTATCCTCAATATGTATTATTCCTGAAGGGTGGAACTACAGCTGATCAAAAAGCAAATTGGGTGGACAAAGAATATTGGGCGTCTTTAGATATATTAGAAGGCGAACATAAAGGCAAAAGCGTATTATTTACATTACATCCGCCTAGAAGAGGTGTTACTCAACCTCAATGGTGTTATTCAGGTGGGGGCAGTAAGTATGTTGGAAGAGGCATTACGTGCTTGAATGAAGGTACTAACAAAGAGTTAAGGTTTAAAGCAGATATTCAATGGGCAGTTGATGCTCCTGATGTATTCAAGGATAGAGACTTTGCTGAGTACCCTAATCTTCCAGGAAAAGGTGGTGTAGAAGACTTGCTAGATAAAGTTAGGTTTGTAATTTCATTAGATTAAATTAATCATAAACTAATGATTTTATAATAGCTAAGTGATCTTTAACTCCTTGTTTGAACGCGTTTATATTTATGCGCTCGTCGTTTCCGTGAATACGGCCAAGTTCTTTAAGAGGAACAATAATAGGATTGAAGCCGTAACTTTGAATTCCTAGATCTCTAGTAAAGTGGCTATCAGTGAATCCTGTAGTCACTCTAGGAATTATGTATGAATGAGGGTAAAGGTTTTTCAATGTGCTTTTTATGGCCTTATAAAGTTCACTTTCAGTAGTAGAAGAAGCAGAAGTAAATGCCATAATAGTTTCTACTTTAATATCAAATGGTTCCATCATATATTTAATTTCATTTATAAAATCTTCCGCAGTCCTATCAGGTAAAATTCTACAATCTATTTCTGCCCACGCCACAGGAGGAACCACGTTTATCTTATTTGATGCTCCTAGTCGAGTTATTGAACAAGTGTCACGTGTAAGAGAGTGATGAAAAGGGGATTGAATTTGTAATTGCTTAATGAAATTTTTTCTTTTAATTGCGCTATCAATATTTTTATAGTCTTCAGCTTTTTCTTCCTCTAAATAATTAGACATGCCTGAAAAGTACTTTTTTACACTTGGAATGATTCTTGGAGGAAAAGGATTTTTCTTTAGATAATGTAATCCATCAATCAAACGGGTTACTGAACTACTTATTCTTGGACTGGATCCATGACCAGGAGTATCAACAGCAATAAGCTTCAGCCAAACTGGAACTTTTTGTGTTAGCTCAATTTCAAAAACAAGGTTATTGTTGATAATTCTACCGCTTCCGCCCTCATTAATTAATAACTTAACATTTTCAAAAATCTCTGGTTTGTTTTTTATTAACCATCCAACACCATAAAAACCTCCTGCTTCCTCATCAGCTGTTGCTAAAAATATTACATCCCTGTTAAGAGGTGTTGAACTTCTTTTGAGGGATAAAAAGGTGGCCAATTGTGTTATGCCAGTTCCCTTCATGTCTAACGTCCCTCTTCCATAAAGAAATCCATCTTTTTCAGATGCATCAAATGGTTGTACAGACCAATGTTTGGGATCTGCAGGGACTACATCTGTGTGCTGTAGCATCATAAGAGCAGGTTTGTTACCACCTTTAATTCTTGCCCATATGTTTCCTCTTCCTGGTGCAGATTCAATGTGCTCGTAATCTATTTCTTCTTCATCGAATATACGTGCATAAAAATCTACTGCTCTGGATTCATTACCTGGAGGATTAACAGTGTTAATTTTTATATATTCTTTTAATAAACTGAATGCTTCTTTTTCTATTGAATCAGCAAAAGAGTGAGATAAAAAACACAGGTTAAGTAATATTGAAATAAATACTGTAATAAAAAATTTTTTCATTGGTTATTAACTCACACATAATTACCGTCAAATATTTCGTTGAAGTTATCTTGCTAAAATGATAGTTAGCTTAAGAAATACTTTTATTAATAATTAAAATAATAATTATAGAGAGGGAAAACAATGAAAAAGATTATAAGTTTACTTATAATATTAGCAGTTTCTGCCTTTATTAATAGCTCAGCATTTTCCGGACATCATAAAGCGACTTTTCAATATGGTGGTGACTGGGTGAACACAACCGTGGTAGCTAATGGAGATTATTTCATTATGGTTGGAGCTTTTGTTGGAACCAATGAAATGGTCAGAGAAGCAGGAGAAGTAATTATTACCAATTTTACTTGTCCAGGAATTTTTATAAATGGTGTAGGGAATGGAGCCTGTAAAATGAAACTTGCTGGATCCGAAGATTTTTACATTCTTGATTGGGCTTGCGATGCAGAATCTAATTGCAAAGGTAAAGTAGTTAATGGCACAGGCCGATTTGAAGGTGCTTCAGGAGAATTGACTTGGGTGCACAACGGGGGTTTCGGTAAAGGTAGCGGAACTTTCTTAACAAAATAAAAAAAAAGAAACATTATTGTGAATAAATATTTATATTTTATAACTACATTTCTACTATCTATATTTATTTCTACTTCATCTTTTTCCGGACATCATGAAAAAGCCGTTGGTTATTTTTATGGCCATGTTCTTACTAATTGCCCTGATGGAACTGCTGGTGGATATTCTACCTGGAATAAAGAACCATAATTTAAAATATTATATCCTGGGAAAACTTTTTTCTCAGGATATATTAAATAATTTCTTTAAATTTTTCCCTTAAGGACATGTAGCCTAGCTCTGTCATAGGAGATAGTTGGATGATCTTTTTCCTAAATATAGACCAGTTTTTATATACTTTCTTAGTAAATTCATCTTTATTTTTCATTTCTTCCATCATTTCTTTTGCTGCTTTAAACATAGCTTCCATAACATCATCAGGAAAGCTTCTCAATTTAACGTTATGTTTATTTACAAGAACTTGAAGAGCTTCTGCATTCCCTGCTGTCATCTCACTTAGCATCCTAAAAGCTTCGTTTTCAGCAGCATTTTTTATAATGTTTTGCAAATCAGTAGGTAAATCATTATAAGCTGATAAATTAAGTGTTAATGCTAATGCTGATCCTGGTTCTTGTATACCAGGAGCATAGTAATATTTGGCTATTTTGTGAAAACCAAACGCCATATCGTTATAAGGTGCAACCCATTCCGCAGCATCGAGAACTCCAGATTGTAAAGCCGGTAGTATCTCACCCCCAGGCATATTTACCGGTACACCACCTATTCTAGATAACATCTCTCCTCCTAAGCCGGGAATACGCATTCTTAGACCTTTAAAATCTTTTAAACTTTTAATCTCTTTTTGAAACCAACCCCCGACATTACATCCACCTGTTCCAGCTAAGAATCCTTTCAAGCCAAACTTTGCATAGAGTTCATCCCATAACGTTTGTCCACCTCCAAAATAAATCCATGCCGCATGTTCTTGTGCTGTTAAACCACCTGGGAGAGTAGTAAAAAAAGGTATAGCAGGGTGTTTTGCGATCCAATAATAAGGAGCATCATGTCCCATTTCTGCAGTACCTTCTCTAACAGCATCAAAGACTTCAAATGCGGGGACTAATTCTCCAGCACCGTATACTTTTACCTGTAGTCTTCCGTCGGACATGGCATGAATTGCATCTACAATTCTTTTGACGCCTGTTCCTAAAGCAGGAAAATTTTTGGGCCAGCACGTAACCATTTTCCATTTTATTATTCCTTTAGCTATAGCAGGAGCAGATAGGGTAGATGCAGTAGCTACAATCCCTACTCCTGTAGCTGTTTTAAGGAAATTTCTTCTTTTCATTTTTACTCCTTATAATTTTATTAAAATTATCAATATGATTTAGCTAATCCAAGAGCTCTTTCTGCTATATAACAAAGAATTAGTTGTTGGCTTACAGGAGCAAGGTATGGAATCATCATTTCTCTAAATAATCTTTCTACATGGTATTCCTTGGCATATCCCATTCCCCCGTGAGTGGCCACTGCATGTTTACATATTTCCATTCCTACTTCTGCCGCTAGATATTTTGCAGCATTCGCTTCTAGCCCGCAAGAAAGATTAGAATCATATAAATTAGCGGCTTTAAACATCATAAGCTTGGCTGCTTCTAATTGGGCCCATCCTGTCGCTAGAGGGTGTTGAATGCTTTGATTTTTTCCTATAGGAATATTAAATACTTTTCTTTCTTTAGCATAACTTACGGCTCTATCTAATGCGTTTTCAGCAATTCCTATGGCTTCTGCAGCAACTAATATTCTTTCTGGGTTAAGACTGTCCAGAATATATTTAAATCCTTTTCCTTCTTCACCTATCAAATGATTGATGGGTACATTAAAATCATCTATAAATAAAAGATTACTATCAACAGCGTGTCTGCCCATTTTTTCTATAATTTTAGTTTCTATTTTCTTTTTATCAAAATCCGTAAAAAACAAACTTAACCCTTCGGTAGGGTTATCATTTTTACGAGGAGAAGTTCTTGTCAAAATCATAATCTTTTTTGCAACTTGGGCAGCAGATGTCCAAATTTTTCTTCCGTTAATCACATAATGATTACCAGATTTTGTTGCTTTAGTTTTAATTCTAGATGTGTCCAGCCCTGAATCTGGTTCAGTAACGGCAAAACACATTTTTGTTTTTCCTGAAATAATCTGTGGTAGCCATTCTTTTTTTTGCCTTTCAGAAGCATATTTTACGAGTGAGCTGGGACCAAAAATATTCATGTGAATTGAAGAAGCAGCAGTCATTCCTCCCTTTTTTGCAATATTCATCATCATTATTGCTGTATCTACAATTCCTAGATGGCTTCCTCCATATTCTTCTGGTAAAGCTACTCCAAGCCAACCTCCTTTAGCCATAGCCTTAAAAAATACTTCCGGAAAATTTCCTTCAACATCACACTTTAGCCAATAATCATCATCAAATTTTTTTAATGTAGATGTTAAAGTGTTTATCAAATCTATTTGGGTTCTGCTGTACTCAAAATTCATTTATACTCACTGTTAAATATTAATTATTTAACATTAATATATATTCAAGTTAAATTGATAGTTATAAAATTTTATTTTATGAGATTATTTTTATGCAAATTATTATTCTTTTTATATATTTATTTGTGGCAACTTTGGCTTATTCTGGTCCATTAGATATTAATGATATTAAATCTCAATGTTTGGTAAAGCATTCTAGTTCTGCCTCTAAAAAATATCTTGAATGTGTAACTGAAAGAGTAAATAAGAAATTAGCCATAAAAAATAAAAAAGATAATAAAAATACTAACAATTAACTATGATTTAAATATACTAATATTTCGAAGAATAGAGGGTCAAATATGAAAGTTGATTTAAAATTTGTAGTGTCTCAAAACAGCAAGCCATATTTTGAAAGCTCTGCTTTGACTGGTACAGTTCCTAAAATTTATTTTAAAACAGAAATAAAATCGGTTGATATACAAGATATAAGATCAGAAGTTCTCACTGAAAAATTTAGTATAGATAAAAACGGTTTTGAACTGTTAACTCATGAGACAAAAGTTAAGGATCTGTATGATGACGCTAGAATACAGGGTGAATATACAAGTGAATTAAAGGATTTTCTCATAAAATTAACTGGGGCTGATGGGGTTGAGGTATTTGATTATACCAGAAGATCAGACGGGAAAATAGGAGCCAAGAATCCGGACGGGGTAAGAGGTCCTGCGGATAGAGTTCATATTGATTACACTGCTCATTCAGGTCCCAAAAGAGCTATTGAGATATTAGGTATTGAAAAATATAATAAGGTTTTAGAATCGGGGGGTCGTGTTGTTCAATTAAATGTTTGGCGCCCTATTAATGGCCCAGTAAAAAGATCTCCTATAGCATTTGCTGATGCTAGCAGTATAGCCAGGGAAAATTTAGTTGCTACCGATCAAATATTTTATGACAGGGTAGGTGAGATTTATCACATATTACATTCAGACGAACAAAGATGGAAATGGGTATCTCTAATGGATGATAATGAAATATTACTTCTAAAAGGTTGGGATACTTTGAATGACGGAAGAGCTATCTATACACCTCATGGTTCTTTTATTTTGCCTGATCAAAAAGATTCAGATCCTCCAAGAGAAAGTATAGAAGCTAGAGTATTTTTCTATTTTTTTGGAAACAAAAAAAATAGGGCAGCATGATCGAAATAACAAAACGTGAAAAAAGCATTTTATGATTAAATATTAATCATATCTATTTTACAGATGATTAAATTTTAATCATTTCTTTTATAAAATATAATATTTGCTATAGTATAACTGGGAATAATTGATTGGCATGAAAACTGCTATATATATTAGTAGGACTTACGTTTAAGTTTTGTCAAATAATTTTAATTATAAATTGGAGTTTAAAATGCATAAATTAAAAATATTAGTAATAACAATTACCTCAGTTTTACTTACATATGCAAGTATAGCTGCAGACACAATCAAAGTAGGAGTTTTGCACTCTCTATCCGGAACCATGGCAATAAGTGAAAGTACCCTTAAAGATACGATTTTAATGATGGTAGATGAACAGAATAAAAAAGGAGGGTTATTAGGTAAAAAACTTGAAGCAGTCGTTGTAGATCCTGCATCTGACTGGCCTTTGTTTGCTGAAAAAACAAGGGAATTAATTGAGGTCCATAAGGTGGATGTTATTTTCGGGTGCTGGACGTCAGTATCAAGAAAATCCGTTCTACCAGTACTTGAAGAACTGAATGGTCTTTTATTTTATCCTGTTCAGTATGAAGGAGAAGAATCATCTAAAAATGTATTCTATACTGGAGCTGCACCCAATCAACAAGCAATACCAGCGGTTGATTATTTTATGAATGAACTAGGAATAAAAAGATGGATTCTAGTAGGAACAGATTATGTTTATCCTAGAACGACAAATAAAATTCTGGAGGCATATTTACTTAGCAAAGGAGTGGCTAAAGAAGATATTATGATTAACTATACTCCGTTTGGACATTCTGATTGGCAAACTATTGTAGCAGATATAAAAGCTTTTGGATCAGCTGGTAAAAAAACAGGAGTTGTATCTACTATTAATGGTGATGCAAATGTTCCTTTTTATAAAGAGCTTGGGACTGTAGGAATTGATGCTACTGATATTCCAGTTATAGCTTTCTCAGTTGGTGAGGAGGAATTGGCAGGATTAGATACAGGACCTTTAGTTGGTCATTTAGCAGCATGGAATTATTTTATGAGTTCAGAGTCTGAAGAAAATTATGCTTTCATAGAGGCTTGGCACAAGTTTATTGGAGATGATTCAAGAGTTACTAATGATCCAATGGAAGCCCATGTTATAGGATTTAATATGTGGGTAAAAGCAGTTGAAAATGTGGGTACAACAGAAGTAGATGTCGTAAGACCAGCAATGTATGGTTTGACAGTGCCAAATTTAACTGGCGGTATAGCAGTTATGAACACTAATCATCACTTAACTAAGCCCGTATTAATTGGAGAAATTTTAGATGATGGACAATTTGAAATTGTTTATGAAACTCCTGCAGGTGTGATAGGCGATGCTTGGACTGATTTTTTACCTGATTCTTCAGTACTAGTTGCTGACTGGACACCTCCTATTTCCTGCGGAAATTATAATATTAAGACTGGGGTATGTTCTGGCCAGAATTATTAAAATTTAATAATTCTTTTAAATATAGTGTTGAACATTGGTGAAGATATGAATAAATTTGCTAAGCTGCTAGTTATAATATTTATGTTTTTAAACATAAATAATGATTCTTTTGCGCAGAATATTGATGAGTTATTAGCAGCTTTGCCTTCAGCTAAATTTTCTGAAAAGGAAGTATTGGTTTCGAAGCTAGGAGATCTTAAAACAGAAACTTCTATTAAAGTTTTAAAAAGCCTAGAAAAAGGTACTTTATATTTTCTAAGATCATCCAAAAAAGTTATTTATGCCGATAAAACTGAAGAAGGTTATATTTTAACAGATATTTTGACTAGTGAGATAATAGGTAAAGTTAAAAAAAAGAAAATAAAGCGTATAAGCTTAAATAATAAATTACGAAAATTTACACGAACTATCATTGCTAAGTCTTCTTTATTGTCTCAAAAACCGCATATAAGAATTCATTCAGCTAAGGTAATTTTTGGTAGCAGGTCTGTAGAATTATTACCTATTATAAATGAGGCCTTAAAAAAAGAAACTAATGACAAAGTAAAAAAACAGATTGAAATGACTCAAGCCCGATTATGGCTGCTTACCGAAGATAAAAAACTTCAAGAACAAAGTTTAGATTATTTTAGTAATAATACCGATCCAAAAGTACAATCTGTAATTAATGAGTTTATTCAAAATCTGGATACAGAAAAGAATGATAGCAACTTATTAATGTATAATAAAGCGATAAGCGTAGTTAAAAAAATTGAAAGTGATATTAAGTTCTTTAAATTAATAGAAAATTTATTTTTTGGATTGAGTTTAGGATCTATTTTATTCCTTGCTTCAGTAGGCCTGGCCATAACATTTGGAGTTATGGGTGTTATTAACTTGGCTCATGGCGAAATGATTATGATTGGAGCCTATACTACTTATGTAACGCAGCTAGCTTTTCCAAATCTAATAGAATATTCACTAATGATATCATTACCATTTGCTTTTATTGTTGCTGGATTAGTTGGCATAATTATAGAGAGAGGTGTTATTCGCTATCTATACGGCAGACCCTTGGAAACTTTACTTGCTACATTTGGTATTTCTTTAATTTTACAACAATTAGTTCGAAGTATCTTTTCTCCAATTAATAGGCCAGTCATAACACCTAACTGGATGAGCGGGATGTTTGAAATTCATCCTGCATTATCATTATCTTATGGCAGGTTATATATAATAATATTTAGCATTACTGTTTTTGTGGCTTTATTAGCTATTTTGAGTAAGACACATGTAGGTATACAAATTAGAGCTGTCATGCAAAATAGATCAATGGCAAGAGCTATGGGGATTAAAACTGGATGGATTGATTCTATGACTTTTGGTCTTGGATCTGGAATTGCGGGAATTGCCGGCGTAGCTTTATCTCAAATCACAAATGTAGGTCCAAACTTAGGCCAAAATTATATTATAGATTGTTTTATGGTGGTAGTTTTTGGAGGAGTTGGTAATCTTTGGGGAACGCTTACCGGAGCATTTTTAATTGGTATAGGAAATAAATTTTTAGAGCCGTTTTCCGGAGCGGTTTTAGCAAAAATTATAACTTTAATTTTCGTAATATTATTTATTCAAAAAAGACCTAGAGGTATGTTTGCATTAAAAGGGCGTGCGAGTGAGATTAATCAATGATGCGAAGTAACTTTTTATCCAATTTATTAAAAGGAGATTTAAGAGCAAAAATATTTATATATTTACTAATCTTTGCGGGTGTTATTGTTCCTCTATTAAATCTTTATACTCCTGAGGACAACTTTTTACATTTGACCGATTATCATGTTGCTTTATTTGGTAAATATTTGACATACGGCTTACTAGCATTGTCGTTAGATTTAATATGGGGTTATTGCGGAATACTTAGTTTAGGACATGGAGCATTCTTTGCATTAGGCGGCTATTGTATGGGAATGCATCTAATGAGAGAAATAGGCGTCCGGGGAGTTTATGGAGATCCAATTTTGCCCGATTTTATGGTATTTTTAAATTGGAGTGAATTACCCCTAGCTTGGTATGGATTTGACCATTTGGGTTATGCTTTATTTATGGTAATTTTTGTACCTGCATTTCTTGCTTTTGTTTTTGGTTGGTTTGCTTTTAAATCTCGTGTTACTGGCGTTTATTTTTCTATAATTACGCAGGCAATGACTTTTGCTCTAATGTTAGCATTTTTTCAAAATGACCTTGGATTTGGCGGAAATAATGGGCTGACAGACTTTAAAGATATTATGGGATTTTCCTTACAAGATACTACCACAAAGATTTTTTTATTTTGTAGTTCAGTAGTAGCTTTAGGCCTAGGATTTATAGTTTCAAATAAGTTTATTAAATCTCATGCTGGTATTGTGACGACTGCTGTAAGAGATCAAGAGGATAGAGTTCGTTTCTTAGGTTATAGAGTCGAATATTATAAACTTTCCGCATTTGTTGTATCAGCAGCTTTAGCAGGAGTTGCAGGAGCATTATACGTGCCTCAAGTTGGAATAATTAATCCAGGTGAATTTGCACCTTTAAAATCCATAGAAGTAGTTGTTTGGGTTGCATTAGGGGGTCGCGGAACTTTGTATGGAGCAATTATAGGAGGTATTTTAGTTAATTTAGCAAAATCATTTTTTACAGTAAATTTTCCAGAAATATGGTTATTCTTTTTGGGAGGATTGTTTGTATTAGTAACAATATTTCTACCGAGAGGTGTGATTGGTTTATTTGCTGATTTGATCAAGTATTTTAAAAGTAAAAAGTTGAAAACAAATGAATAATTCTCAATTTAATACCCGAAGATCTATATTATATGTAGATGGCGTCACTGTAGATTTTGACGGTTTTAAAGCTTTAAATGGCTTATCTTTTATAGCTGTTCCAAATACTATACAAGCTATTGTAGGACCAAATGGGGCTGGTAAGACAACTTTTATGGATGTCGTGACAGGAAGGACACGTCCAACTCAAGGGAGAGTCATATTTAAGGAAAGTATTGATTTATCGCGCTATGATGAAACAGCAATAGTTGGTTTAGGTATAGCTAGAAAATTTCAAAGGCCATCAATATTTCCAGAACATGATGTGTTAAAGAATTTGGAATTAGCTGTTTTTAAAAGAAAAGATATATTGAATTCATTTTTCTTTAGAAAAAAAAATCTAAATAATAAATTGCTAGGTGATGTGGCAAATAAAATTGGTCTAGGGAGTGTTATAAATGAAAAAGCGGGTTCTTTATCGCATGGCCAAAAGCAGTGGCTTGAAATAGGTATGTTATTAGCCCAAGAATGTGAGGTTCTTATGCTTGATGAGCCGGTCGCAGGAATGACAGATGAAGAAACTAAAAAAACTTCATCTTTATTGCGTGATATTTCTAAAGAGAGAACCTTAATAGTTATAGAACATGATATAGATTTTGTTGATTCTTTAAAATGTCCTGTAACTGTACTCAATGAAGGATCAGTTTTAGCAGTAGGCTCAATGAAAGAACTTAAGAAAAATAAATCTGTTATAGATGTTTATCTAGGAAGATAGGAATGCTCGATATAAAAAATATAAATCTGTCATATGGAACAAGTCATATTCTTTTTAGTATGTCTCTTCAAGCTAAACTTGGAAATGTGACAGCTATTTTAGGTAGGAATGGTGTAGGTAAATCAAGCTTATTAAAAGCAGTGATGGGTTTGGAAACTATACAATCAGGAACAATATTATGGGAGAATACGGATATTTCTAATTTAAGCCCAGCTCTTAGGGCAAGATCTGGAGTTGCTTATGTCCCTCAAGGGAGAGAAATATTTTCTCTATTAACAGTAGAAGAAAATTTACAAACTGGGTTTTCAGTTCTACCCATGAAAGAAAGGAAAATTTCATCTTTTATTTATGATTTATTTCCAATATTAAAAAATATGAGGAATAGGAGAGGGGGAGATTTGTCAGGTGGACAACAACAGCAGTTGGCAATTGCTAGAGCATTAGTTATGAAGCCAAAATTATTACTCTTAGATGAACCTACAGAAGGAATTCAACCTTCCATAATTAAAGAAATAGCAGAGGTAATTCGTTATTTAGTTCAATCGGAAAAAATAGGAGTTATATTAGTAGAACAATATTTTGACTTTGCACGAGATCTTGCAGACAGTTATTATGTTTTAAAAAAAGGTCGAATTGCATTATCAGGAAAAGGAAAAGAAATGAAAAAAAATGAAATACAACGATACCTTACAGTTTAAATTTAAGAATATAAAAAGAGCTAGAGGCAGCTTAGATATCTCATTTTCAAAAAAGGGTATTAGTCGTATGTATTATAAAAATCCTTTACGTTCTTTTTCTAATGATGATGGAATAGAAAATATTCCGACAGCAGTTATAGTAAATACTTCTGGAGGCATAGTTTCAGGCGATAAACATAAAGTATGTATAAACATAGATAAGAATAGTAAGGCTTTGATTTTTTCTCAAGCAGCTGAAAAAATTTATAAAAGTTTAAATAATGATTATGCAGAAATAAATAATGATATCTTTGTAGGTGAGAATAGTTGGATAGAGTGGCTGCCACAAGAGACAATTGTTTTTGAAAATTCACGATTAAAAAGAAATTTGAATATTTATTTAAGTAAGAATTCAGAATCATTAGCAGGGGAGATAGTGGTTTTAGGAAGACTAGCAAAAGGTGAATTTGTTAATAATGTTTATCTAAAGGATGCCATATCGATATATAAAAATGGAAAGATTCAATGGGTGGATATAGCATTGTTAAAAGAAGGAGTTAATAATGCGAGGAGCTCTTCTACTCGCTTAGATGGTGCCAACAGTTTTTTTACAATTGTGTTATCAAGTGAAAAGGTGAAAAAATATAAAAAAGCAGTTGTTGATTTAACAACAAGTTTTATAAAAAAAATTAAAATTAGTGTAACTTTGGTGAATGAAAATTTGGTAATTAAGGGCCTTTCAGAGGATCCTTTATTACTAAGGAAAATTTTTTCTAAAATTTGGTGTTTTATTCGTCTAGAGCTTAAAAAATTGACGCCTGTTATGCCTAAGTTATGGTGGATATAAATATATTGAGGGAGGGTAATTTATGAAACTTACTCCAAGAGAAAAAGATAAGTTGTTAGTATCAATGGCTGCTGAGGTTGCAAGAAGAAGATTAAATCGTGGAGTTAAATTAAATTATCCTGAAGTGATCGCTTTAATTTCAGATTTTGTCGTTGAAGGAGCTAGAGATGGAAAAAGAGTAAGTGATCTTATGACTTCTGGAGCTGAATTAATTACGAAAGAACAGGTAATGGAAGGAGTTGAAAGCATGATAAAAGATATTCAGGTAGAAGCTACTTTTCCAGACGGTACTAAATTAGTGACAGTTCATGATCCAATTAAATAAATAGGAGAATTAAATGATACCTGGAGAAATTATATTATCAAATAAAGAAATAATACTTAATAAAGATTCTTCTGCTGTTGAAATTATTGTTGAAAATAGGGGTGATAGACCTATCCAAGTGGGATCTCATTTTCATTTTTATGAAGTAAATGTATTTTTAAATTTTAATAGAAAGAAAGCTTATGGAATGAGGTTAAATATTGCATCTGGAACTGCAATTCGTTTTGAGCCAGGTCAAAAAAGAGAAGTAGAAATAATACCTTATGCTGGAAAAAGAGTTGTTTTTGGGTTTAATGGACTTGTAAATGGTCCCTTAAAAAAAGGTTAAAAATTATGGTTAAAAAAATAAATAGAAAAACATATGCAGCAATGTATGGTCCGTCAGTTGGAGATAAGATTAGATTAGCAGATACAGAATTATATATTGAGATAGAATCAGATCATACAGTGTATGGGGAAGAAGTAAAATTTGGAGGAGGAAAAGTTATTCGTGATGGCATGGGTCAGAGTCAAATTAGTAATGCAAAAGGGGCAGTTGATACTGTTATTACAAATGCAATAATTTTAGATCACTGGGGAGTCATTAAAGCAGATGTAGGAATTATAAATGGTTATATTTCTAAAATTGGAAAAGCTGGTAACCCAGATATCCAACCTAAAGTTGATATTATTATTGGTGCGGGAACTGAAGTTATAGCAGGAGAAGGAAAAATATTAACTGCTGGTGGAATAGATGCTCATATTCACTTCATTAGCCCACAACAGGTGGAAGAAGCTTTATATTCTGGGATTACGACTATGTTAGGTGGAGGAACAGGTCCTGCAGAAGGAACAAATGCCACTACATGTACACCAGGTCCTTGGCACATTTCTAAAATGCTCGAAGCAGCCGAAGGTTTCCCTGTGAATTTAGGATTTTTTGGGAAAGGAAATGCGTCGAATACAGAGTCTTTATTTGAGCAGGTAGAGGCGGGCGCTTGCGGTTTAAAACTTCATGAAGATTGGGGTACCACACCATCAGCAATCGATAAGTGTCTCTCAGTAGCGGATCAGCTAGATATACAAGTCACTATTCACACTGATACACTTAATGAATCTGGTTTTGTAGAGAATACCACTGATGCTTTTAAAGGTCGATGTATTCATGCTTTTCATACAGAGGGTGCTGGAGGAGGTCATGCTCCTGATATAATCCGTCTGGCAGGTGAAAAAAATGTTTTGCCATCTTCTACTAATCCAACAAGACCATATACAGTTAATACCATAGATGAACATTTAGATATGCTTATGGTTTGTCATCATCTTGATCCACGAATTCCTGAGGATGTAGCTTTTGCAGAGAGTCGGATTAGATCCGAAACAATTGCAGCAGAAGATATTCTTCATGATATGGGAGCTTTTTCTATGATTGCTTCAGATAGTCAGGCTATGGGTAGAGTAGGAGAGGTTATTATACGTACTTGGCAAACGGCAGCCAAAATGAAAGTTCAAAGAGGTTATTTACCAGAAGATAAAGAAGGTAATGATAACTTAAGGTGTAGAAGATATATTTCTAAATATACGATTAATCCAGCAATTACACATGGAATTTCACATGTGGTAGGTTCAGTTGAAATAAATAAATTAGCGGATCTTGTTTTGTGGGATCCTGCTTTTTTTGGGGTCAAGCCAGATAAAATAATCAAAGGCGGAGTAATAAATGGGTCGTTAATGGGTGATCCAAATGCATCAATTCCTACTCCTCAGCCTGTTCATTATAGGCCTATGTTTGGGCAATTTGGAAGATCACTAATTAATTCGTCCTTAACTTTTGTTTCAAAAATTTCTCTTGAAAAAGAAATTAAAGAAAAATTGAGTTTGAGCAGAAGAGTTGAACCTGTAAAGGAAACTCGTAATATTTCAAAATTAGATATGATACTTAATAATTTAACACCAGATATTACTGTGGATCCAGAAACTTATGAAGTTAAAGCGGATGGTGAACTTTTAATTTGCGAGCCTGCAGCTACTCTTCCATTGTCACAAAGGTATTTCTTATTTTGAAGGAGAGTAAAAATATTACATATTAAATCTTGGTCTAAATCAGGCTTATGGCCTGAAGAAAAACTAAAATATCAAATCACCCTCATGTCTTCGGATCGCTTGTGCAGAAGAAAAAAACTAAAAGTTGATAGTGGGCAAGAAATTATGCTTTCATTGGATAAGGTTGTGGAATTTAGGGATAATGACGGACTTGAACTTGAAAATGGAGATTGGGTTAGAATTAAATCAGCTAAAGAAGATGTTATAGATATTATAGCTAAAAATAATGAGCACCATTCATTATTAGCGTGGCATTTAGGAAATCGCCATCTTGCAATTCAGGTAGTAAGTGAAAACATATTAAGAATACTGGCAGATCATGTTATAGCTAAAATGTTAGAAGGTTTAGAAGCTAAAATAGAATATAAAAAAGAGGTTTTTAACCCAGAATTTGGAGCTTATGGCTCCCATCATCATTGAGAATAAAATGAAACAATATCAGCAATTTAAAGATAATAAAGTTCATAACGGTCTCTTTTCATTAATGACTTGGTTTTCACCTAGTTATCCAATAGGGTCTTTTGCTTATTCTCATGGTCTTGAATATGCAGTTGAAGCTGGTATCGTAACTAATACAGGTGACCTTAAAAATTGGCTGTATGATTTTCTTCATTTTGGGACTTGTTATAATGACTCTATTTTTATTTCTAATTCTTATGATGCTACAGAAAAAAATGATTTAATATTTTTTAATGAGGTAGCTGCGATGTCAAAAGCATTTAAATCATCAAGTGAAATTTCTTTGGAATCAGAACAGCAGGGTATATCCTTTTATCAAGTTACTTCTGTTACATTATCTTCTAAAAAATTTGAGTCATTAATTAATGGAATTAAAAAAAATATTTCTTATCCTGTAGTAGTGGGTTGTGCAGGATCTATAAAAACAATTAGAAAAATTGATTTAATAGATGCATATTTGCATTCTTTTATTTCAAATATTTTATCTGCATCCTTAAGAATAATGCCATTAGGTCAGACCGAGGCGCAGTGTATACTTTCAAGTTTAGAAAAAGAGATTAATTTGATATCAATTAATGCATTATCTAAGACTATTAGTGATCTAGGTTCATCAGTTTTTATGGGTGATTGGGCTTCGGCAAATCATGAAGGTCAATACACAAGGTTATTTAGATCATGACCTTGCCTATAAGAATAGGAATAGGAGGACCTGTTGGTTCTGGAAAAACTGCTCTTACAGTTTCTCTTTGCAAGAAGTTGTATCCTAAATATGACTTAGCAGTAATAACGAATGATATATATACTCAAGAAGATGCACAATTTGTTGCTAAATCGGGGGTCTTACCCGATATGCGTATTCAAGGCGTTGAAACAGGAGGATGTCCACATACAGCTATACGCGAAGATGCATCTGTGAATTTAGCTGCTGTATCTGATATGCAAAAGTTATTTCCCAAAATTGAAATTATTTTAATTGAATCAGGAGGAGATAATTTAGCAGCTACTTTTTCTCCTGAGTTAGCTGATCTAACTTTATATGTAATTGATGTTGCAGCTGGAGATAAAATTCCAAGGAAAGGTGGTCCAGGTATTACTCGATCAGATTTATTAATAATAAATAAAATTGATCTTGCGCCTATAGTAGGGGCTAGTTTAGAGGTTATGGAAAAAGATACATTGAGGATGAGAGGGAAAAAGCCTTTCATATTTAGTAATTTAAAAAGTGGTCAAGGATTAAATGAAATATCTGATTTTATAATAAATAATTCCGGCCTCTAAAATTTACTTAAAGTTTTATTTTATTCCAACTTGTGTTACGATTGTATATGAAAAGTTTATTTATTACATTAATTATATTTTTTAACATTTTGTTTTTAAATATAAATTTTTCTTTTTCAAATGATGACATAGATTTGTATCGAGTGGCTTTGCCTTGTGCCGGTTGTCATAGTGTTAGCAAAGGGTCTAGCATTCCTTCTTTATGTGGCTTTGATGAAAAGTACATATATACGGCATTAGTAGATTATAAACTTGAAAAAAGAGATAATTATTTAATGCAAATTATAGCTAAAGGTTATACCGATAAGGAAATAAAAAAACTATCAAAGTATTTTTCTTCAATTTATCGTGAGAGGAATTGCAAATGAATAGACGTCTATTTTTGTCAAGATTCCTTTATTCAGCAGCATTTTCTGGATTATTACCTTTAACAAATATAGCGAATTTAAGTGCAAAATCTCCTGGAAGGGTAGTAGTAATTGGAGGGGGTTGGGGTGGATTAAGTGCTGCCAAGACAATCAAACTTTTAAGTCCTGAAGTAGAAGTAGTAATTATAGAAAAAGAAAAAGTATTTCGTTCGTGTCCCATATCTAATTGGGTTATTGGTCAAATTAAAACTATGGAGGATATAACGTTTAGTTATGAAACATTACAAAAACGATATGATATTAAATTTATTCACGATATAGCTTCTTATGTTGATATAGAGAAAAAGATAGTTAAAACCGAAGGTACTATCTTGAATTATGATAAATTAGTACTTTCTCCCGGTATTGAGCTTGACTATTCGTCAATAGAAAATTGGAGACCAGATTATTCAGATATATTTCCCGCTGCTTGGAAAGCAGGAAGGGAGACCCAATTGTTAGCAAATAAAATTAAGAACATGCGCAACGGGGGAGTAGTCGCTGTTTCTATTCCTCTAAGCCCTTACAGGTGTCCTCCAGGTCCATATGAAAGAATTTCTTTAATAGCATCTTATATTAAAAATAATAAACCAGGGTCTAAGTTGATAGTTTTAGATGCAAATCAAAAGATAGTATCTAAAGGAAAATTATTTAAAAAAGCATGGGATAATATGTATAAAGACATTATCGAATACAGACCAGATTCAAAAGTAGTAAAAATAAATCCAAATGAGCATATATTAAGTACAGATTTTGATGATGTTAAGTGTGATGTTGCTAATCTAATTCCACCACAAAAAGCTCCTAAATTGTTACGAGAGACAGGTTTGATAAAAGAAAAAGAAATATGGGCTTCAGTAAATGCTTATGACTTTAGTTCTTCTATCGCGGAGGATGTATTTATAGTTGGAGATTCTACCTCTCAAATTAGTGTAGGTAGGGTTCCAAAATCTGGATATGTTGCAAATTCTATGGGTAAGGTTTGTGGTTTAGCAATAGTGGCTGAACTATATGGAATTAAAAAATTTCCTCCTTCCATGATTAATACGTGCTTTAGTTTAGTTTCGTCAGAAGAAGGAATTTCAGTTAGTGCAGTTTACCACTATGATGAAAAACTTAAAAAAATAGCTGTTGTTGAAGGGGCTTCAGGTGTATCTCCTGAAAGTTCTGATATTGTCAAAGATAATGCTTGGGATTGGGCTAAAGCTATTTGGGATGACATGTTAACTTAGTGGTTGTTAACAAATAAAAAGGATGCACGGTATGCCCGATAATACTGAATTACGAAGAAGACGAAGTTTTATTTTTTGCCCAGGAAATAAACCAGAAATGTTCAGCAAAGCACTAAAATCAGGGGCTGATATGGTTTGTGTTGACTTAGAAGATGCTATTGCACCTGAACATAAAGACTTATCAAGAAGTCATACTCTTAAACTTTTTAATGAAGTTAAATCGCCCAAGGAAATTGAAACAATTGTTCGTGTAAACGAATTACAGAGCGATGATGGAAAAAAAGATATTAAAGAAATCTTAAATAATAATAATCTTCCTTCAGGATTGATGCTTCCAAAAATAAAAAGTCCTGAAGAAATAACTTTTTTAGAACAACAAATTTTAAGATCAAAAATAAGCATAAAGCTTCATATTATTATAGAAACAAATCAAGCTTTAGAATTAGTATGGGATATAGCTCAGACTAGTTCTTATGTGACCTCTTTGTTTTTTGGAGGAGTTGACATGAGTGCTGAATTGGGATGTAAAGGTGACTGGGATTCTCTTTTGTATGCCAGGTCCAGAGTTGTCCATGCTGCATCTGGGGCAGGAATAGAAGCTATCGATGTTCCTTTTTTAGATTTAAATGATATGGATGGCATGAAAAGAGAAGCGTTACTTTCCAAAAACTTAGGTTTTTCAGGAAAGGGCACTATTCATCCTAAACAAATACCTATAATCAACAAATTATTCTCTCCTACTCTAGAGGAAATAAGCTATGCTAAAAAGGTTATCGATTCATTTGAGAAAGCAGATGGAGGATTGGTGGTAGTAGACGGTAAGTTAATAGAAAAACCAGTATTAAGGTCTATGACGAGGATTCTAGAAAATAAACAAAAATAAGTTATCGTAACTTATTTTTCAAATTTTCCATTAAATCAATAGTAATAGCATTCATTTTTTGTGGTCTGTTAAGTGTTATTTCAGTTATCCTATTTTCTGTATTTAATATAATGTTTTCTTCCATTATTGTTCCATATAACTATATCTAACTGACTTGCTTATCATGCCCTTCCCAGAAAGGTTCTCGAAGCTTAGTTTTAAGAATTTTTCCTGCCCCGGACAAAGGCATGGGCTCATCTCTAAAAGAAACTGATTTAGGGCACTTAAATCCTGCGATTAAAGTTTTACTATGGGTAATTACATCTTCCTCAGTCATTTTAGATTCAGGTTGTTTTCTAACTATCGCATGAACAGTTTCTCCCCATTGCTCATCAGGAATACCTATGACTGCACACTCTACAACTGCATCAAGTTGATAAATAGCATTCTCTACTTCTGCAGAATAAATATTTTCTCCTCCGGATATAATCATATCTTTTACTCTATCAACAATATATACATATCCTTCTTCATCCATATATCCGCCATCACCAGTATGCAGCCAACCATCGCGTATTGTATTTATGGTTAACTCTTCTTGTCTCCAATATCCCATCATGATATTAGGACCTCTTGCTGTGATTTCACCAACCGTTCCTCTCGAAACTTCTTTAGAATTTTTATCAACAATTTTCAATTCCACTCCAGCCACAGGCTTACCAGTAGATTTAAATTTATATGCTAATGGACCTTCTAATACGTGACACTCAGGACCTGCTACGGTTAAAAGAGGAGCAGCTTCTGTGAGTCCATAGGCGTGGACAAACATGCATTTAGGAATCACTTCCATTGCTTTTAAAATAACAGATTCGGGCATAGGGGATGCACCATAACTTATTTGTCTTAAAGAAGATTGATCATATTTTGTAACTTCAGGATGATGGACGAGCATATTCACCATAGTAGGAACAAGAATAGTATCTGTTATTTTATACCCTTCCACACTTTTTAACACTCCATCTGGAGTGAATCCTGGAATAAAATAGTGTTCTCCAGACAATTGGGTGATAGTCAAAACTCCTGTTATATCTGCTATATGGAACATAGGAGCGGCATGCAACCATCTAAGAGTACTTTCAAATCTAAAGCTAGCCAATGTATTAAATGAATTAGAAACCAAATTGCTGTGGCTAAGCATCACTCCCTTGGATCTACCAGTAGTCCCTCCCGTATAAAATATTCCTGCAATGTCATCATATCCTCTAAGAGAATCTTCAATCGGTTCAGATGAATTAATGATTTCTTCATAGCCTTCCATTTGTTCAGGAATATCTCCATCTGACATATATATGCATTTTTTAACACTTGGAATTTTTCCAGAACTAATTAGTTCTAAAGCTACTTCAGAAAAATTTTTATCTACGAATAGAATGGAGCTTTCGCTATCATTTAGCCAAAATTCTATTTCAGGAGGAGCCAATCTAGTGTTGATCGGAACAAATATTCCACCTGCCCATGGAGCAGCATATAAGGCTTCAAAATATCTATCACTGTTAAGTGAGAGTATTGCTGCTCTCTCCCCAGTTTTGAAACCAAGGGTCTTTAAAGCTCCCGCTAATTTGCTAATTCTATCTAATGACTGTTTCCAAGTGAAAGATCTTTCACCATCTTTAGTAGCTAAGCCATTTGATTTTACCTGAGCTGATCTTTTAAGTGATTGAGTTATATACAATTTTTATCTCCCATACTAAATAAAAAATGTAATAAAAATTATAAAAAATATAGTCTAAGATATAACATCTTTACGTTTAAGTTGTCTAATTTTCATAGAAGAATAGCCAATTTCTGATAGTATTTGTTTGCTATGTTCTCCAAGTTTTGGGGCTCTTTTCGAAGGGACCCTTTTTACATCTTCAATATTTAAGGGTGGAGCAACTGTTTTAAGGTTTTTGTATCCTTGCTGTTGTATATTTAAAAACATATTATTTGCTTTTACGCTAGGATCTTTAATCGCTTCTTGAGTTGTTTGTATTTTTGAGAAAATGACTCCAGTTGGTGATAATTTTTTATTAACTTCTTTATAAGTAAGTTTTTTAAAAATTTTTTGTAATATATCTTTTAAACCTTCTCTGTTTTTCTGTCTTTTATCTTGAGTATTATATTTCTTGTCACTGTTTATCTTCTCTATTTTTAATGCTTTAATAAATGGGAGCCAGTATTTGTTTTCGTCTGTGAGCATAATAAATAATATAGATTTATCTTTAAGATAGTATAAATTTCTCAATGCGCTCAGATTAGCCCAATGAAATGTATCTATTGGTTTGTGACCAGCTAATGCAGCTTGTACTAACATCGCATTAGCCCATATACCATTTGCAAATAAAGATGTTGATACCGTTGTACCCATTCCAGTTTTTTCTCTATTAATAAGTGCTAATAAAATAGCAGAAAGCAAACTGAGACCTGTAGGATGATCACCTATTCCTGGAACTGGAAATGGGGGAAATTCACCATTTATAGGCTTAGACCACTCCATTAAACCAGAACTAGCCCACCAAGCAGTTGCATCTAAAGCTGTGCTATTAGCTTGAGGTCCTGTTTCACCATATCCTGAAAGTGAAGTATAAATAATTTTTGGATTTATTTTTCTAATAATTTTAGAAGTCAATCCTAACCTTTTTCTTGGTGACTTAGGGAGGTTGGTAATGAAAACATCAGTATTTTTTAATAATTTTTTTAAAATAATCTGACCTTCATCAGTTTTTAAATCTACAGAAAGACTTCTTTTATTTCTATTTTCTAAAAGAAATGCCCAATCTAGTTTGCTTTCTGGCCATACTTGTCCTCCTATGCATGCATTTCTATAGCTGTCTCCTAAAGGCGATTCAATTTTTATAACCTCTGCTCCGTAATCCGACATAATAGCGCTTGTCAATGGAGCAGCTATAAAACTTGATACATCCAGCACTTTTATGTTTTTTAGTGGTAAATTTTCTTTTACTTTATTTTTCATTTTCTTTAGTTTCTATCAAAGGTTTATTTAATAAAGAATTATGATAAAATTACAAATAATTTTTTTCTTATTCTTATATGTCTGAGATGTTTTATGTATAATCTTTTTGATGCTTTGAAGAACCCAAAATGGTTAGATAGAAATCTAGCAGAAGCTGATATAGTGACATTAACTTTAACTTTGTCTTATTTGTCACAAGATAATTATTTTTTAAAAATAATAAAACCTTATGTAAAAGGACCGTTTGATTATTCTGCAAAAGTTCCAGAAGAACTTGCTGGTGAAATAAGAAAAAGGCTTATATTATTTTTGAATAAAAATATTAATAATAATAGTATGTTAGTTAGAAATATTAATAATGATAATCAATTAATTAAACAAATAATGAATACGGGTGTGGGGGGCATAGTACCTGATGAATACATTCCTATGATGTGTGAAGAGTTATTAACTGATAAAAAATTTTCTAGAAATTATGATGATTTTGTAGCTAAAAAATCAGATGTAAAAAATTTTAAAGTAATAATAATTGGAGCAGGTTTATGTGGTCTTCTAGCTGCAATAAAGCTCTCTCAGGCTAATATTCCTTTTACAGTAATAGAAAAAAATGATTCTGTGGGTGGAACTTGGTATGAAAATAGTTATCCTGGATGTGGTGTTGATACACCAAATCATGTTTATTCTTATTCTTTTGAACCTTCATTTCACTGGGATGAATTTTATTCCAAAAGAGACTCCATATACCAGTATTTATTAAATTGTGAAAAAAAATATAATTTAAAAACAAATATAAAATTTAATACTTCTGTGGAAAGTATGAAATTTAATGAAAAGCAATCTAAATGGGTATTGTGTACCCGTTCTAAGAATGAAGAAAAGACATACGTTGCTAATATTGTTATTAGTGCAGTTGGACAACTTAATAGAGGCTTAATCCCTAATATCAAAGGGATTGATAATTTTTCTGGACATATTATTCATACTGCATCTTGGGATCATGCGTATGATTATAATAATAAAAATCTTGCTGTTATAGGGACAGGAGCAAGTGCCATGCAGGCTGCTCCTGAATTAGCTAAATGTGCTAAGAAACTTACTATTTTTCAAAGAACACCTCATTGGGTATTAGCAAATCCTAATTACCACAGGAAATTAAGCAAAGGAAAAAAATGGACTTTAGAAAATTTACCTTTTTATTCTAGGTGGTATCGTTTTCAACTTTTTTGGGGGTTTAGTGATGGTATTCATGCATCATTGTATGAAGAAAAAGATTGGGAAAATTTTCCAAATACCATAAATCCTACCAATGATCGCTTTAGAAAAAATATTGTTAAATATGTAGAATCGGTCATAGGAGATGATAAAGAACTTATAGAAAAGGTAATTCCTGATTATCCACCCTATGGCAAGAGGATGCTAGTAGATAACCATTGGTATGAGATGTTAAAAAAAGATAATGTAGAATTAGTAGCAGGGGAAATAAAAGAAGTTTTCTTAGATGGGGCATTAGATTCTCTTGGAAATAAACATAACTTAGATGCAATAATTTGTGCCACGGGGTTTAATGCAAATAAATTTTTATGGCCAATGAAAGTGGAAGGCTCAGAATCTCTAAGGTTAAATGAGGTATGGGAAGAGGATAATCCTAAGGCTTATTTGGGTATAACAGTTCCAGATTTTCCTAACTTTTATATCATGTATGGACCTAATACAAACCTGGCGCATGGAGGAAGTATTTATTTTCATGGAGAATGTCAAATAAGATATATATTAGGCTGTATTAAGATGATGTTTGAAAACAATGTTTCTGTTTTGAATTGTAAGTCTGAAGTGTGCGAAGAGTATAATAAAAAATTAGATGAAGAACATGATAAAATGGTTTGGAGTAATGAATTAGTTGATAGTTGGTATCGTAATAGCAGCGGAAGGGTCGTTAACGTCTCTCCATGGAGACTGGTTGATTATTGGAATATGACTAGCAAGCCAAATATTAAAGATTTTAAGCTCGGTTAGTTTATGAAGAGTAAGGAGGATATTTATGATTAATGAATTAAGAATGTATACAACTCGCTCTGGAAAAATGAAAGAAGTTGTAAATGCAAGTGCAACTGTTGCTCAAGCTATAAGAGGTGGAGATGCATACGGAAAGTTAGTAGGTCATTGGTGGAGTTCTATAGGGAAGCTTAATCAGTACGTCCATATGTGGGAATATAAAGACGTTGAAGAAATGAGAAAATTAAGATCAGAACTTGCTCAGCTAGAAGACTGGAAAAAAAAATTTATTCCTTTAGTTGCTCCTCATATTCTAACACAGAAAATTAGACTTCTTAGACCTTCTGCAAAGCTTATAAAGCCAACGAGAAAAAAAAATATTTATGAATTAAGAATTGTAAGTTTAAATATTGGACAAGCTTCAAGATGGATGAATAGCTTTATAAATATTAGAGAAAAAATAAAATCTTCTTCGGTTAATATAGGAGTATGGAATGTAGAGCTCTCTGACCCCAATGAAATAATTCATTTATGGAGTCATGTCGATACGGAAGAAATGCAACGATTCTGGCGTAAGTCTGAAGATAATCCTTTATTTGAAGATTTTAATATTGTACAAGAGCAGACAATTAGAATGGAAGAGAGTATTATTCTATCTCCTTCTACATGTTCACCTTTACAGTAGAAAAAACTATGAAATTTTTATTTGTAATAGCAACATTACTTACGTTGTCTCTTAGTTCTAGTGCACATAAATTTGAGACTAAATATGCATTAATAGATCATCCTTGGTTGAGAGTAGTAGGGGAGAAGTCTTCCATAGCTGCAGGTTATTTTGAATTAACTAATAAAGGGGATAAATCAATTATATTTATAGGAGCTAAGGCAGAATTCGCTAAAAAGATAGAGGTGCACGAAATAAAAATGGAGAATGGTATTTCAAAGATGAGACCAATAATGAACGGTATCAAAGTTGGGGCAGGAGATACTTTAGAGCTAAAACCTATGGGTCATCATCTTATGTTTTTTGGATTAAAGAAAAGATTAGAAAAAGGCCAAATGATTGAAGTTAAGTTATTATTTAAAAATGCAGAAGCTTTGGATGTTAAATTTAAAATTGATTCAGTAAAAACGAACCACAAACATAATCATTAATACATTTATAAAAATAAAAATTGATTTATATACTAAAGGAGTACTTACGGTGGAGTCGTTTCCTTAAGCAGTTTTAGGTATTGATCCCATAACGGCTTTGATTTCTAAGAAATCTTCAAACCCAAATTCTCCCCATTCTCTTCCATTGCCAGACATTTTATATCCACCAAATGGTGCAGATTGATCTCCAGGAGCATTATTAATATGGACATTACCTGTTCTTAATCTTGAGGCAACTGCGTTTGCATTATCTATATTCTCTGATGAGATGTATCCTGAAAGTCCGTAAATTGTTTCATTAGCTATCTTAATAGCATCTTCTTGATCTTTATATCCTAGTATGCTTAAAACTGGACCAAAAATCTCTTCTTTAGCTATTGTCATATCGTTCGTAACGTTGGCAAATATTGTAGGTTCAATATAATAACCCTTATTATATCCTTTAGGAGCATTACTTCCTCCTGAAACTAAAGTTGCACCTTCTTTAATTCCAGCTTCTATAAGATTTTTAATTTTATTAAATTGAATTTCACTTACTACTGGGCCTAGTGTTGTTGTATCGGACTCTGGATTACCTAATACTACTTTATTTAAAGTATTTTTAGCGATTTCGATAACTTCATCCATTTTTGATTCTGGTACTAACATTCTTGTAGGAGCATTACAGGATTGTCCAGAATTATTCATGCAGTGAAGAACTCCTCTAGAAACAGCTTTATTTAAGTCTGCATCTTCAAGAATAATGTTAGCTGATTTACCTCCAAGTTCTTGTGTTACTCTCTTGACAGTATCAGCAGAAGATTTAGCTACCGCTATACCAGCTCGAGTTGAACCTGTGAAGGACATCATATCAATGTCAGGGTGCTTACTTAATGCTTCTCCTACAGTTGGGCCATCACCATTAATCATATTATAGACACCTGCTGGGACTCCAGCTTCATTTAAAATTTCTGAAAATATTATTGCGCTTAAAGGCGCAACTTCACTAGGCTTCAGTATCATAGTGCATCCTGCAGCAAGAGCTGGAGCTACCTTGCATGATATTTGATTAATTGGCCAATTCCATGGTGTAATAAGTCCACATACTCCAATAGGCTCTTTTCTTATTAAAGTTGTATGCATTACTTCTTCAAAATTATATTCTTTAAGAGTATTATATGCTTTTTTAAGATGACCTAAACCAGATGGAGCTTGGGCAGCATCGGCTAAATTTTTTGGAGCTCCCATTTCATTAGTAATTGCCGAAGCTAAATCTGACATACGTTTTTTATAAACATCCATAATTTTTTCAAGAAGCTCTAAACGCTCTTCTCGACTAGAAAACGAGAAAGTTGTAAATGCATTTTTTGCAGCTTTTACAGCTTTGTTTACATCTTTTTCTGAACCTAAACTTATTACAGCTGTGACTTCTTCGTTTGCTGGGTTTATTACATCAAGAGTTCTAGATTCTTCTGGGTTAACCCATTCACCATTAATATAAAATTTTTTAGTATTTTCCATTTTTTGTCCTTAGTATTATTCAGTCAATTTAAGTGAGATTTTGGATCCCATTTCGTTAATTGGTTAGTTATAAATGAAACAATATTATAGAGTATCACTGTAAAAATTGCTAAAACAATTATTGCAGAAAACATTAAATCAATTTGTACCCTTCCGCTAGCGTAAAGCATTAAGTATCCTAATCCTTTCGAAGAGCCAACCCATTCGCCTATAACTGCTCCCATAGGAGCAAAAGCAGCTGCTAATTTTAACCCTGAAGATAGTTGAGGCAATGCAAAAGGTATTCTAACCTTAAACAAACCAGATAATTTAGTGGCTCCCATTATATTTGTTAAATTAACTACCATGGGATCAATTCTTTTAAGTCCTTCATAGAATGAAATAGTAATTGGAAAATAAATGATTATCATAGTCATAATGACTTTTGACCATATTCCGTATCCTAACCATAGAGTTAATATTGGTGCTAATGCAAAAATGGGAATAGCTTGAGTTAATAAAATAAATGGAAGCAATAGTTTTCTAGAATTTTTTGAAATGATTAATTGAATGCCTGTGGTTAATCCTAATAAAGTACCTAATATGAAACCTACTATTATTTCATAAAATGTAATTAAAGCATTTGGGAATAATAGATAATAATTATCAAACATAGATATTATAACTAGTTTAGGACCTGGGAGAATGAAATCTGGCGTATTAGATAAGAATTTTATCGCCCACCAAATTAATATAAAAATTAATATATATGTAATAAATTTAAATAATTTTATCATGATACTATATACGCTTGCTTAAGCCTATTTATAGTCTTTTCATAATATTCAGAAAAATCCTTTTGCTTAATACTTCTCATAGGTCTTGAATTAGGTAATTCTAATTTTGTTAATTTCTGGTTTTCTATTAACAGCAAATTATCACTTAATAGTAATGCTTCAGTAGGATCATGAGTAACCATTATTACAGTTTTATTTTTAAGTAATTTCCTCGATAAGTTTTGTATATTAGATCTAGTAATATAATCTAAAGATGAAAAAGGTTCATCCATCAAAACTATTTCTGTTTCTTCCATTAGAGTTCTTGCTAGGGCTACTCTTTGTCTCATCCCTACAGATAAAGTATCTGGTAATTGAATAGAAATATTTTCTAGTTCTACAGCTTTTAAGAGTTTTTCAGCTTTTTTGTGATCTAATTTTTCATTTCTCAGAATTTGTCCAAGACAAACATTTTTTGTAACACTCAACCAAGGAAGAAGAAGATCGTTTTGAGCCATCCAAGAAAAGATTTTATGATTAGCAGAGTCTAATTTTATGTTTCCTCTAAATTGTCCTGGAATTTCAAGCCCCGCAATTAGTTTTAATAAAGTAGATTTACCAACGCCAGATTGACCTAAAATTGTCGTCCATCTACCTTTTTCAATTATCAATGAGAAGTCATCTAATAATTTTTTATTTTTGATTTTTAAACTTCCATCAACAGATAGTAATTGTCTATTTATCATTATCTGATTTTAATCTTGCAACTCAATTGCTAGTTGTTCTACAGGCAATATGTTTTTTATTAATCCCTGATTTAATAAAAAGTGTTCAAACCTTATATAACGTTTTCTATCTAATGCAGAAGGCCTCAAAGACAGCCGCGGAATGGTATCAAACCAAGCCATTTTGTTTAGATCTGTTTTTAATTCTTTTGCACTAGAAGAAAATATTTCCCAACTTTCATTTGGGTGGTTTACTATAAATTGAGTTGCTTTTTCAATAGCAAATAAAAATTTAGTTAGGTTTTTGTTACTGATGTTTTTTTTATTTGTAATAAAAATAAGTTCATCATAAGGGGGAACACCTTCTTCCTCTGGATAAAAACATTTCCCTTCTATTCCTTCGATAATCATTTGATTTAATTCAAAGTTTCTAAATGCTCCAATTACAGCATCAACCTGCCCGCTCATTAAAGAAGGTGATAGTGACCAATTAACATTTATTAGCTCGACTTCATTTTTGTTTATATTAGAATTTTTTAAGATTTTATATACTATGGCTTCTTGTATGCCAGGAATAGAATATCCAATCTTGGAATTTCTTAGATCTCCAATGCTTTTTATAGGGCCATCTTTTATTACTAATAAACAGCTGAGTGGAGTAGCTACTAAAGTTCCTATCCTTATATTTGGTAAGCCCTGATGAACTTGAAGATGAAGGTCAGGCTGATAAGAAATTGCTATGTCTGCTTTGCCAGCAGCTACTAGTTTTGGAGGATCCGCTGGATTAGCAGGAGGGATTATTTCTACATTTAAATTGCTCTGAGCAAAATAGCCTTTTTCTATGGCAATAATTATTGGGCCATGATCTGGATTGATAAACCAGTCTAATAAAAGAGTGACTTTATCATCAGCAAAAACTAAATTTTTGTATACAAGTAATAAAAAGAAAAAAAGAGTAAAAAAAATTTTCAACATATTCTCAAACTTCCTACGTTGGCATTAACCAAATCAGGTAAAAAGGGTATCAGTTCTCAGCCATTTTAGGCACCCCTGTTACTATAAATTATAGTGTAGAATAATAAATTATACAATAAATTTTTATATTTTATAAAGAGACAACCTTCTTATTCTCTCTGCACATAGAAATAACTCTTTCTCATTATTTTTAATAGTGGCTTCATAATTAAAGTAGTATAAAATTATTATTCTGAAGGGAGGCATACAAATGAAAGATATATTAATTGAGGATTTAATTAATTTACAACTCTGGGATACACCAACTATATGCAATGCCTTGGATTTAGCAGCACCTAATAGAAGAACAATAGGTTTCACAAATAAACAAATGAAGCCGGTCGGTATTGTAGGACCTGTTTGTGGATTTGTAAAAACTGCTAAAATTATCAGTACGAAAATGCCCGATAAAGAAACTCAATCTTTAAAAATGAAGTATTATGAATATATAGATAATGCTAAAAAGCCTTCAGTAATAGTTATTCAAGATATGGATAAACCTGAAGGTTTTGGGTGCTTTTGGGGTGAAGTTAATAGTGCAATTCACTTAGGATTAGGGGTAAAAGGGCTCGTAACTAATGGTGCCGTCAGGGATTTAGATCAGTGGGCCAAAGGGTTTTCTGCTCTTGCTGGATCTGTAGGTCCAAGCCATGCTTATACACATGTAGTAGACTTTTCAAAATCGGTAAATGTGTACGGGATGGAAACAAAAGATGGCGATGTAATTCATTTTGATAGTCACGGAGCAGTTATTATTCCTGTAGAAGCTGTTAAAGATATCCCCAAAATAATAGAAATACAAAATAAGAAGGAAGTTGTAATTTTAGAGGCTGCTAGAGCTCCAGGTTTTTCATTCAAAAGATTTACAGATGCTGTTAGGGGAACTGAAGAAATCCACTAAATCTTTATGGTTTTAATATTAAACGACCTATAACTTCTCTATTTTCTATCATTTTCAAACCTTTTACAACTTCCTTTAGATTTAATATTTTATATATTTTAGGATTGATTAAGCCTGATTCAGCGAATCTAAAAAGATTTACAATAGCTTTTTCTTTTTTGTCTGGAAATCGTCTAAAATATTCTCCAGCCCTCACTCCTAAAACAGATATTCCTTTTATTAGGGCTATATTCATAGGAAGTGAGGGGACGTATCCTCCTGCAAAACCTATTATGAGATATTTTCCTCCCCACTTTATACATTTCAAAGCTATATCAAAAAAATCTCCTCCTACAGGATCATAAATAATATCTACTCCTTCACCAGAAGTAATATCTAAAATATTTTTTCTTAGATTTTTATAGCCCAGAGAATAATCAGCTCCTAATTCTTTACAAATACTTTGTTTATTTTGTGAGCTTGATATTGCAATAATTTTTGCACCTAAAACTTTTCCTAATTGAACTGCCGCTAAACCTACACCGCCTGCTGCACCTAATATTAATAGAAATTCATTTTCTTTTATGCTTGCTCTTTCAATCAATGATACGTAGGCTGTTTGGGCAGCTACTCTAAATCCTGCTGCTTCTTCAAAAGAAAAATTTGATGGCATTTTAATTATATCTTTTTTATTGACAATTATCTCTTCAGCATATCCACCAAATCTTAATTGAGACATTATTTTAGTTCCTAAGGTAAAATTAATATTTTCGTCAAATGTTTCAGATATAACTCCTGAAACTTCTAGGCCAGGGGTAAAAGGAAGTTCGGGCTTAAATTGATATTTTCCTTCGACCATTAATTTATCAGGAAAGTTCATGCCACAGGCCTTAACATTAATTCTAACTTCCCCAGTGTGAAGTCTTTTGCTTTTAAGAGAATGTAATTCTAAATTATTAAGGGAACCTATTTTTTTACAAACTACTGCTTGGTAAAAATTTTTATTCATAATTTAAATTTTTATCTAAAGTTTATAAATTTTAGATGCAGTATCATGAAAAAGAAGTGCACGATCATTTTTAGAATAATTTTTAGTAAGTTTTTTAAAACTATTCCATAAATTTACATAACTACAGCTTAATTTATCTACAGGAAAATTTGATTCAAACATACATCTTTCTGCACCAAAATACTCGAGTGAGGTTTCGTAATAATTTTTAGTTTTATTTAGCAGTTCATCACTGCTTGGAGGTAAAGAATTTTTATGCCATTCATAACCATTTATTTTCATCGCTATTCCACCTAATTTAGCAAATACGTTTTTACATTTAGATAATTCTTTTATATTTTGTTTCCAAAACTCATAGACTTCTTCATGTTTATTCTTAAATGACCCTATTCCTAGAGGTCCACCAAAATGATTAAATATTATAGTAGTATCAGTAAACTTTTTTGCTAGCTCTATTAGTTGTGGAATTTGTGGATGATAACACCATGCTTCAAATGACAAATTTCGGGGTGCTAATTCTGCAAAACCCTCATGAAATTTTTCGTTAATATAAACTCCTTCAGGAGGTCTTGCTCTTGATTCAGGTATAGTTCCATCCGGATGCATGGCAGCTTGTGATCTGATTCCTTTAAATCTTTCAGGACTTATTGACATGAGTCTGTCTAAAATATCTATTACTTTTTTTCCTATTAAAAGTGGTGCACTACCAACAATACCAGCAGCTATTTTAGTTTTTCCGTATAAGCCAGATTCGCTCATGGCAGCTATCCCATTGACAAACTCTGCTTCTAAAATTACATTTTTGGAAATTGAATTTTGTGGATTGTACATAGCTCCACATTCTATAAAGACAGTAGAAACTATGTTGTGTCCAGAATTAACATCTTTTAAGATATCTGGAAGCAAGTATGTTGGTTGAGTAAAATTTTCTTTAAAGTCCCATAAATGATGATGTGGATCACAAATAGGCATATCTGGCTCAAGTGCATCTTCCTTATTTAATGATAACCATTTTTCTTTTTCTCTCATAATTTATATTTGCTCCTACAGCTTAACTAACCTTTTGCCTTTATTTTCCCCATTCAGAAGTCCAATTAAAGCGGAGGGGGTGTTTTCTAGGCCTTCTACTATGTCCTCTGCTACTAATATTTTTTTATTATCTATCCACTCTTGAAGTTGTTTATTTGCTTCTTCTTTTTGATCATCAAAATCCATAACTATAAATCCTCTCAAAGACAATCTTTTGGTTACAATTATTCCTGGAATGCCTCTAGGACCACTTTTAGGAGGAGCCCGATCGTATTGAGATAAAGCTCCACAACAAATTACTCTTCCATAATTGTTCATTCTAAACATAATACTTTCAAATATATCTCCACCAACGTTATCGAAATAAACATCTATCTTATTAGGACAAAGCTCTTTTAAATTTTTAAGCCAATTTCCATTTTTATAGTTAACCACTCCATCGAATCCTAAATCTTGGATCAGCCACTGAGATTTTTCTTTAGAGCCAGTTATGCCAATAACTCTGCAACCTTTAATTTTGGCAATTTGACCTGCTACATTTCCTACGGCCCCAGCAGCTGCAGAAACTACTACGGTATCCTTATTTTTAAGGTTTGCTAGTTGCATTCCAAAATATGCAGTCCTACCAGTAATCCCAAGAACACTCATATGTAAATTTGGGGAAGAAATGATACGGGCTTTTACTATTTCATTAGCTGATTTTAAGGAGTAATTTTGCCATCCTAAATCACCTTCTACCATATCTCCTACATTAAAATTGTTATTTTTAGTTTCTATAACTTTACCTAAAGCAAATCCGGCCATTAAATTACCGGGTAAAATCTGATCTCTATAAGTTCTCCCTTGCATCCATGCTCTATTAGCGGCATCTATAGAAATATACAAAGTTTCTATAAGAATTTGTCCATCGGCTGGAGATGGAATCTCCGAAGTTCTAATCTCAAAATGGGCGTTGGATAATTTATCTTGAGGTGTTTCTTTTAGGAAAATTTGCTTATTCTTCAACATCCTAATGCCTCCTTTATTTCTATAAATGAATCCACTATTAAATCATGATGTTTATTAGGAGTAGGGTCAGGAGGACCTTCTGCTCCCCATTCATCAGGTCTTTTTACAAAAATTGTCTTGTAACCAACTTTTTTAGCCGCATCTAAATCGAAGTTATGGCACGCTACCATAGCACATTGATTAGGTTCTAATTGCAGCCATTTTGCAGTTGTAATATATGCCTCAGGTAGCAGTTTATACTTACCTATTGCTTCGCATGACATAACGGCATCCCATGATAAGCCATTTATTTTAGCTGTATCCATTATTAATCTAAAACTTAGAAGCGTAAAAGATACACAAATATATTTTTTTCTTAAGAGAGGTAATACAGAGGGAAAGTCACTCCATGCTTTTAAATTATGAGGGGAATTAAAGGAAATATTGTGCCTATCTTCTTCTGTAAAATTATCCAGATTATAGTCTTTAATAATGTCATCTAATGCCATTCTATGGGCATCATCAAAATTATATGTAGGTTTAGAATTCTCACCTAAGTTTAATACTTTCTTAAGTGATCTTCTTCTTAGCTCATTAGCAATCTTTGCCCAATCTTCTTTTATATTATATTTATCACCAGCTTTTTTAAAAGCTTCAGAAAAACCTGTGTGCCAATCAAGTATAGTTCCGCCAGTATCAAAAGTAAGGGCTTTAATATTATTTATATCCATATAATTAACTTTAAATAATTTAGTTATTTACCTGTAAAAACAGGTTTTTTCTTTTCTATAAATGCTTTAGTAGCATTTCGGTGATCCTCCGTAAATCTACAAAGAGTTTGATGAATAGCCTCGTTATCTAGAGATTGATTTAAGTCTCCAAGTTCAGCTATATTCATATTAGTTTTCATATACCTGTATGCTATAGATGGCCCCGATGCAATTTGAGCTACTATTTTGTTAGATTCTTCTTCAAACTTACTATCAGGTATTACTTTGTTAATAATTCCTATTTCACCAGCTTGTTCCGCTGTCATTAATTCTGCTAGGTAATATAATTCTCTAGCTTTGGCAGTTCCGATCATTTGGGTGAGAAAATAGCTTCCACCAAAATCTCCTGGAAACCCAACTTTTGCAAAGGCTGTGGTCAATTTAGAGGATTCGCAAGCAATGCGCATATCACACGCTAAAGCTAATGAAAAACCTGCCCCAGCAGCAGGACCTGGAATTACTGCAATTGTTGGTGTTGTTATTTCATGAAGTAACCTTGATGTTTCCATTACACGTCTTAAATCATTAGTTCTTTGTTGAGTGGTTTTACCGCCTGTTTCTTCTTTTTCAGCCATATCCTTAAGATCTCCTCCAGCGCAAAAAGCATTACCTGTCCCAGTTAATACGATTACTCTTATAGAATTATCAAAACTAGCTTTATTTAATTCTTCTAGCATTTTATTGAGCATTGCATCACTTAATGCATTTCTTCTTTCTGGTCTATTCATAATGAGCTTCAAAATTCCATTATTTTTTTCTACTAGTAAATCAGTCGACATTTTTTTTCCTTTAAATTAGTTTGCTTTTTGTGATCCTCTTATTACTTTACCGGGTAATTTTCCTGTAAATTCTCCTTTATTAGAAACTTCAACGCCAGATACAAAAGTATGGTCATATCCAACAGATTTTTGAATAAGCCTTTTTCCACCAGTTGGTAGATCATAAGATAGTGAAGGCATAGTTACTGAAATATTGTCGTAATCAATTATATTTATATCTGCTTTCATACCGGGAAGTAATGCTCCCCTATCATGTAGCCCAAAAGTATTAGCTGTTTTAAATGTTTGTTTTGAGATTAAATATTCCAAATTAAGAAGTTTTCCTCTTTTTCTATCTCTAGACCAAAAAGGTACCATAAAGGTAGGGTAACTTGCATCACATATAGTGGCTACGTGGGCTCCAGCGTCTCCAACGCCACAAATAGTCTCTTCTGAAAGGAGCATTTCTTCTATAACATCCAAACTATTTTCTGAATAATTTTCAAAAGTATGCATTAAAAAATTATCTTTATACTTTCCATTCAAGAAATGGTCTAAAACAATGTACCAAGGACTTTTATTGTGCTTCTTAGCAATATTATATATGCTTTCATCTTCAGTAGGCTCATAGTTTAGAGGTTCTTCTAATTTGAAGGTTCTCTTAAATGCATTGTTAATCCATTTAGTATGATTATTTTCAGGAACTTCACTAATTAATTTTTTTTGTACTTCAGGGTTATTTTTTATTAGTTGCATTCTTTCCACTGAGTTTAATGATTTAAGATATTTCCACTCTTTGTGAGAAGAGAATGGATTTACACTAGTATTAAATCCCATTACAACACCTATTGGTCTGCTTCCTACTTGACCAGTTGTCTTTACCCCTAGAGAATTTGCTTTCTTTATATATGATAATGTATCTCTCCAACGGTCAGGACATTCGTTGTATTGGATTAATAATACTGAAAGAGGTTGTTTAGAGTATTGAGCAGCCTGAATAAGAAGTTCCATTTCTCCTGAGCCCATATCAGAGTTACACTGAATAAGTCCGGCATTTGCTCTTTTTAATCCTTCCGCAATTCCTGCTAACTCTTTATCGTCTGCACTTAAACTAGGAGTAAGTGTTCCATCAGCAGACTTGTGCTTAGTTGTTCTAGAAGTTGATATTCCCAAAGCTCCTGCGTTTAGAGCCTCTTCTACAAGTAATGTCATTTTTTCTATTTCATCTTGACTAGGTCTTTCTTGATGGTTGACACCTCTTTCTCCCATCACATAGAACCTAAGCGCTGCATGAGGTATTTGTGTTCCAATATCCATAATTCTAGATTTTTTTTCTAGTGCATCTATATATTCAGGAAAACTTTCCCAAGTAAAATCAATACCTTCAGATAGAACTGATCCTGGAATATCCTCTACGCCTTCCATAAGATTAATTAGATATTCTTCGGTACCTTTTTTTACAGGAGCAAATCCTACTCCGCAATTTCCAAAAACTGCAGTAGTAACTCCATGCCAGGATGAAGGAGTTAAATATGAATCCCAAGTAGCTTGTCCGTCGTAATGGGTATGAATATCAACCCAACCTGGTGATACAAGCTTATCTTTAGCGTCTATAATTCTTGTTGCTGGACCTGAAACATTACCAACTTCAGTAATTTTACCATCTTTTACAGATATATTTGCTATCTTTCTAGGTGAACCAGTACCGTCGATAATAGTTCCATTTTCTATAATTAAATCGTTCATCTTTTTTAAACATTATTTTTATAATTTTTTGTGGACTACATTATAGTTTTTTTAATAGCGTGTTGCCAACCATTTCTATATTTATCTATTTCATTTCTACTCATTTCAGGATTAAACTTTCTGTTCACTGTCCAATTGTTTGAAAATTCTTTTAAAGAGCTAATTAAACCTGATCCCAAAGCCGTTAATATAGCAATTCCATAAGAAGTGGATTCTTTGTTGCCCGTCCTTTCAATGGTTAGTTCACTTATATTTGATAGAAATTGCATTAACCAATCATTTGAACTCATACCCCCGTCCACTCGCATTACTTTAGGTTTTTGTCCGTCAGATCTCATTGCGTCCAAAAGATCGGTACACTGATAAGCTACTGATTCTAATACTGCTCGAGAGATTTCAGCAGGCCCTGAAGATCTTGATAATCCATATATAGCTCCTCTAGCCTCAGGTTTCCAATAGGGGGCTCCTAATCCGGTAAATGCAGGAACAAAATATACACCATTATTATTTTTTATACTCGATGCAAGAGCCTGAGTGTCTTCGGCTTTTTTAATAATTTTCAAGTTATCTCTTAACCACTGGACTGCTGCTCCAGAAATAAAAATAGATCCTTCCAAGGCATAATTTGTTTTTTTTCCAATTTTATATGCAATAGTTGTGAGTAATTTATTTTTACTTTTAAGAATATTATTTCCAGTATTCATTAAGATAAAACATCCTGTACCAAAAGTTGCCTTGACGTCTCCCGCATTTAAACAAAATTGCCCTAAACTTGATGACTGTTGGTCTCCAGCTATGCTCAAGATCGGTATACTTTTTCCGAATAAATTGTTTTCAGTAATTCCATACTCAAAAATATTATCTTTTACTTCAGGTAATATATTTATTGGAACGTCAAAAATCTCCAATAATGAATTATCCCACTCAAGATCGTGAATATTATAAAGACTGGTTCGGGATGCATTTGTTATGTCAGTATAAAAGCTTTTACCATTAGTTAATTTAAATAATAAAAATGTGTCAATGGTTCCTACTGCTAGCCTGTCTTTCAAAGCCAATCTTCTCGCATCTTCAATGTTGTTTAGTATCCATGCTATTTTTGTTGCAGAAAAATAAGGATCGATAATTAAACCGGTTTTGTCTATAATTTCTTCATTTAATCCATTTTTTATCAATTCTTCGCATTGTTTTGAAGTTCTTCTATCTTGCCATACAATAGCATTATAAAGTGCTTTTCCAGTAATTTTGTCCCAAACTACAATGGTCTCTCTTTGGTTTGTTATTCCCATTGCAAGTATTTTTGTTTTTAAATAATCTGATTTTTTTAAAGCTTGGAAAATTACCTTTTGAGTTTTATTCCATATTTCTTCGGGGTCTTGTTCTACCCAACCATTAGAAGGAAAATGAGTAATAATTTCTTCTTGCTCCATATGAAGAACTTCTCCACTAGAATCAACTATTATTGCTCTAGAGGAAGTTGTTCCTTGGTCTATAGCTAATATTGCATCTTTCATTAATTGCCCTTATAGTCTCATCACTAATTTATTGTAGTTTTATAGTTTTTCAATTTTTAATCAATAAATATGGGATATATGATGGCATTACCAAAAATTTTAAAAGAAAATTTTAGTATTCCTGTAATGGGAGCACCTTTATTTATAGTTTCAAATCCAGATTTAGTAATAGCGCAGTGCAAGGCAGGAATATTAGGGTCCTTTCCAGCACTTAATGCCAGGCCTCAAGAAATGTTAGATGAATGGCTTTCTGAAATAACAGAAGAGCTAGATCTCTGTAAACGAAAAAATCCTGAGCTTTCGATAGCGCCTTATTCGTTAAATCAAATAGTACATAAATCGAATTTACGTCTAGAAAAAGATATGGAAATCTGCGTAAAGCACAAGGTTCCTGTAGTAATTACTTCTTTAGGAGCGCGTCCTGAAGTAAATAATGCCATACATAGCTATGGAGGCATTGTTTTGCATGATGTAATAAATAATCGTTTTGCCCGTAAAGCAATTGAAAAAGGAGCAGACGGACTCATAGCGGTAGCTGCAGGGGCAGGGGGACATGCCGGAGTTCAGTCTCCATTTGCTTTGATCCAAGAAATTAGAGAATGGTTTGATGGTCCTTTGGCACTTTCTGGAGCAATTTCAACCGGGAATGCAGTCTTGGCAGCTCAAGCAGCTGGAGCAGATTTTGGCTACATAGGTTCTGCTTTTATAGCTACGAAAGAGGCCAATGCTAATGAGGCTTATAAGAGTGCTATTACGCAGTACTCTGCTGATGATATTATTTATACAAATTTAATAACAGGAGTACACGGTAATTATTTAAAACAATCACTGGCAAATGCTGGTTTTGATACAGATAATTTACCTACAAGTGATCCGAGTAAAATGGATTTTGGTTCACAGGGAATGGAGAAGAAAAAAGCTTGGAAAGATATTTGGGGATGTGGACAAGGGATAAGCGTTATCAAAGAAGTTGTTTCAACTTCTGACTTAGTTAAACGTTTAAAAAATGAATATACTATTGGAAAAAAACTGCTTTCAGGAGAGGCAGCCTAGAAACTAATATTTTAATGAGGGCAATAATGGAGTTAACTTATCCACCGCAAGAGATAGATGTTGAGACTAAAGAAGACGGAACAATTATCCTTCGTTCTCCTCTAGAATTAGGAGAATGCGAAAAATCTGTTGGCCAAAAATTTAGGAAAACTTGTAAGGAGCACAAAGATAGTATTTGGTTAGCTGAACGAGTAGGAGAAGACTGGAAAACTATAAAGTATGGAGAGGCTCTACCGTTTGTTGATTCTCTAGCTCAGTCAATGGTTGATATGGGATTAAGTCAAACTAGAGGAGTTATGATTTTGTCTGGAAATAGTGTTAATCATGGGCTAATAAACATTGCAGCATTATCTGCTGGAATACCTTTATCACCTATTTCTGTGGCTTATTCTATGATGAGTAGTGATTATGCTAAACTTAAGCACTGTTTTGATCTAGTTGAACCAGGTATGATATATGTAGAAGATGGCAAACTTTTTGAAAAGGCTCTAGAAAATCTAGATCTTAATAATATTCTAGTTGTGTGTACCAATAATCCTTCTGAAAACATAAATATGAAACTTTTTGATGATCTTTTATCAGTCGTTCCAAAAAACTCACTGCAGACTACATATGATTCAGTAAATCACGATAGTATAGCAAAATATTTATTTACTTCTGGTTCTACTGGGATGCCTAAAGGGGTTATTAATACTCAATTAATGTTATGTACAAATATGCAACAAGTCCAACAAATTAGACCGCATGAGATGGATAAACATAACGTTGTAGTTGATTGGCTACCATGGAATCATACTATGGGTGGCAATCATATTTTTAACGGGGTTTTTTGGTCTGGGGGAAGTCTATATATCGATAAAGGAAGGCCTATGCCAGGAATGTTTGATGAAACAGTTAAAAATCTAAAAGAAATATCTCCTTCCTATTATACTTCTGTTCCTGCAGGTTTGGCTATGTTGTTAGAAAAATTAATATCAGACGATGAACTTCAAAAAAACTTTTTTAAAAATTTGATTTCTGTCGGCTATGGTGGAGCTTCTCTTCCTCCAGAAGTTTGGTATGGATTAAGAGATTTGTTTAAAGAAAAAACTGGAAAAGATTTAAATCTTGTTTGTGGTTGGGGGGCAACGGAGACAGCTCCTGTTGCCACATCTACATATTTTAAGTTAGATGAACCCGGTAATATAGGTTTACCTATTCCTGGAGTAGAAATAAAAATGGTTCCTTCAGGTGGTAAAATGGAGTTAAGGGTAAGGGGTAAAAATATAACTCCTGGGTACTTAAAAAGACCAGATCTAACTGAGAAAGCTTTTGATAAAGATGGTTTTTATTTAATTGGAGATGCTGGTAAATTGGTTGATGAAGATGATCCTAGTAGAGGGATTGACTTTGATGGAAGAGTGGTTGAAAATTTTAAACTATTAACAGGCACTTGGGTGGATGTTGGTACTCTGAGGATTTTAGTAGTTAATGCTTGTGCGCCGTTAATTCAAGATGCCGTGATCGCTGGACATGATAAAAACTATATTACAGTTTTAGCATGGCCAAATATTGAAGCATGTAAAAAAATTATTAATGATGATGCCGCAACCAATCCTCAAGAAATATTAAATCATCAATTAATTCGCGATAAGATTAAATCCTCATTGGCCATTCATAACAAAAATTATCCGGGTTCAAGTACAAAGGTTAAAAAAATAATTTTAATGGATAAACCACCCTCATTCGATGATAATGAAATTACTGATAAGGGTTATATCAACCAATCTTCAGCCTTAACATCTAGAAAAGTTTTAGTCGATAAACTCTATAGTGAGGAAAGTGAATACGAGGTTATACTGGTTTATTAAACTTCCAACCATTCTTTTCTAATTGAAGCATCCTTCTCTAGTTCTTTAGGAGTCCCTTTAAAAACGATTCCTCCGTGTCCCATAAGGTATACCTTATTAGATAATTTTAGAGCTATAGTTAATTTTTGTTCAACTAATAGAATGGATATACCTTTTCTGGAAATCTCTTTTAAAAGTTCTGCAACTTTATCTATCATTTGTGGAGATAAACCTTCTGTGGGTTCGTCTACCATCATAAGTTCAGGGTCTCCCATTAGACATCTGCATATAGTAAGCATTTGTTGTTCTCCTCCAGAGATTGCTCCACCAAGTACATCTTGTCGCTCTTTTAAATTTGGAAAAAGGGTAAATAATTCATCTAAGCCCCATTGCCCTTTTACTCTGGTGTCTTTGGCCCCTAATAAGAGATTTTCCTTTACCGTTAATGTAGGAAAAATATCTCTATTTTCGGGAACATACCCAATACCCTTCAAGGCTATATTATGAGATTCTAATCCAGCAATTTCTTCATTCTTGAATTTAATAGATCCAGAAGGGGGGACAAGACCCATTATAGATTTAACTAATGTTGATCTACCTACCCCATTCCTTCCAAGTAGTGCAACTATTTCACCCTTTTCTATATCTAAATCTATTCCTCTTAAAATATGAGATTTCCCATAATAGGCATTAAGATCTTTAATTTTTAACATAGTTACCTATTTCTTTCTGTTCCAAGATAAGCTTCTTGAACTGCTTGATTCTCTCTTACTTTTTCAGGTGTATCTGTACAAATTATTTCTCCATATACTAACACAGATATTCTATCAGCAAGATCAAAAACCACTCCCATATCATGCTCAACAATTACCAAAGTTCTTTTTTCTGATATTTTTTTTATCAATGTTACAGCACGTGCTGTTTCTGAATTTGACATACCTGAAGTTGGTTCATCTAACATTATCGTATTAGCTCCACTTGCTATAGTTATTCCAATTTCTAAGGAACGTTGATCCGCATAGCTTAGAAGTCCTGCAGGTATGTGAGCACAATGTCTTAAACTTAACTGATTCAAAAGATCATTAGTAGAATCATTAAGATTTTTATCCTTATCTACCAATCTAAAAATAGAATATTTTAGATTTTTAGACCAAAGCATTCCACATCTAATATTCTCTGCAACTGTCATTCTTGGAAATATGTTTGTGACTTGAAAGCTTCTGGCAAGACCCTTTCTACTAATCGTATGGGTGTCAAGGCTACTAATTTCTTCGTTCTCTAATAATATTTTTCCAGCAGTAAGTTTATGGTGTCCTGTTATTAAGTGAAATAGGGTTGACTTTCCTGCTCCATTAGGTCCAATAATTGCATGCCTTTCTCCTTTTTTTATATTCAAATTAAGGTTCTTAATAATTTGAGCTGGTCCAAATGACTTAGAAACATTTAATAATTTTAAAATATCCGTCATGAACTTATCTCCGATTTAACTACAGAGATTGCATGATCCCAACTTTCTCTAGCTTTTGGATAGGTAATTTTACATAAAAATATGCTTATAATGATTGCAGCAAAAAATATTATCCATGACAATATTCCGTTTGCATTAAATTCAGTCCAGAAAATTACAACCTCCCCTTCGCCTTTTGATATTAAGGATCTAAAATATAGCAATTCAATAATTCCAATTGTTCCCAATAATCCTAATAATGTGCTTCCAATTGCGGCTAAATAAGGTTTTATTAATCCTATTAACAGTGTTTTGTTCGTGCTTACGATTGGTCCGTGCATTACAATTAAGCCAGCTAGGCCGCCTGGAGCAAAAGCAACAATAGTAGCGAAAGTAAGTCCTAGATACAGTAGCCATGCTTCAGTAATATCTGCGAGTGTTGAATCAAGATAAGTCAATCCTATAGCCCCTATTATAGGACCTAAGAAATGCCCAACCCCGCCAATAAACACCATAAATAAAACAGCACCGGATTGAATGAGGCTAACAGATTCAAATCCAATATGTTCATAATTTAATGCATGCAGACTACCTGCCGCTCCTGCAAACATGGCTGATAAAGAAAAAGCAAGCCATCTTACATGTCTTACATTATAGCCAATAAATGCTGCTCTTTCTGGGTTATCTCTGACTGCGTTACTCATTCTACCAAAAGGTGTTTTTGTTAGAAAATACATCAATGCTACGGTCAATACAGACCAGAAGAGTATTAAGTAATAGACTTCAACTTGTGGTCCAAAGGAAACTCCAAAAGGCTCAGGACCAACTACTCTATCAGTTTGAATACCATCTTCACCATTAAAAAACACCACGAAAATAAGAGTTAAAGCAGTTGCCATTTCGCAAAACCCAAGAGAAATCATAGCAAAAGCAGTACCAGCTCTTCGAGTGGATAAATAACCAATAATAATACCCAGACAAAGACCAATTATAGCTCCTATAATAGGGAATAATACTATAGGAATATAAGGAAGAGTTTCCTCTCCAATCCCATTTAGTACATGAACTGAAACATATCCTGCAAAGCCAAAATATATGGCATGACCGAATGATAACATTCCGCCTTGCCCTAGTAGCATATTATAGGCAACGGCAAACATTATTAAAACTCCCATCTTAGAAAGTAAAGTTAAAGCAAAATAAGAATCAAATACTAAGGGTAATAATGCTGCTATTCCTGCTATAATGATCCAGGATGATATAGATTTTATAAAGGTAACCATTAATTATACATCCCTTGTTCCAAATAAACCACGTGGTCTAGCTATAAGCATTACAACTAGAAGTAGGTATGGAAGTATTGGAGCCAGTGTAGCAATAGTTATATCAACTAAAATATGCCATAGACTTTCTACATCCAATGAAAAACCAAAAAACTCAATAAGATTGTTTAGAGAGTAATCAAGTGATATAGCAAATGTTTGTATTAGTCCTATTAAAAGAGAAGCCACCAGCGCACCTTTAAGAGAACCTAAGCCTCCTACAACTACAACAACGAATACTATAGGTCCTAGAAATAATGCCATTGAGGGATCTGTACCTAGGGTATTTCCTGCTAGAACTCCTGCTAATCCAGCTAATGCACAACCTAATCCAAATACCATCATAAAGACTTTAGGTACATTATGACCTAAAGAAGAAACTATTTCAGGATGAGTTAGAGCCGCTTTTATTATTAATCCGGCTCTAGTTTTTGTTAAAACAAAAAATAGTCCCGCAAATATTGCTA
>PTKJ01000020.1 GCA_002937675.1 Alphaproteobacteria bacterium MarineAlpha9_Bin1
ATATTACAATGTTTGACAAGATTTGGTTGGGAGGAGATTTATGAAAAAACTAATTTAATTGCTCTTAAAAAAAATAAACAAAGTATTACTTTGGAGCCTGGAGGACAGTTAGAACTATCAGGGGCACCTTTATCCAATATTCATCAAACTTGCGTGGAAGTTAATGATCATCTGGAACAAGTAAAGACTGTGGGCAAGGAGTTAGGCGTAAGTTTTCTAGGTTTAGGTGCTCGAATTGACTGTAGTTTATTACCCGAGTTATGGATGCCAAAATCTCGTTATGATATCATGAAAAAATATATGCCGTCAGTAGGAAATAATGGATTAGAAATGATGGCAGACACTTCAACTGTACAAGTCAATTTAGATTATTCATCTGAAAAAGATATGGTAAAAAAATTAAGAGTTGGTTTGACTTTACAACCAATTGTAACTGCCATGTTCGCTAGTTCTCCATTGCAAAACATGAAAAAGAGTAAATATATTTCGAGAAGAGCTGCTATATGGCTGGATGTGGATCCTAACCGTTGTGGTATACCAGAAATAGTTTTTGATGACGGCTTTGGATTTGAAATGTGGACCGATTATGCCTTAAAAGTTCCTATGTATTTTATAAGAAGAAATAATGATTATATAAATTGTACAGGAGGCTCATTTGAAAGTTTTTTAAAGGGTGATTTGGTTGAAGCTGGTGGTAACGTAGCAACTATACAGGATTGGGAAGATCATTTAAGTACTATATTTACAGAAGTAAGGTTAAAACAATTTATAGAAATGAGAGGAGCTGATGCAGGACCATGGAAAAACTTATGTGCTCTTCCTGCGTTGTGGGTTGGATTATTATATGATCCCTCTTCTCTCGGTGAAACAGAAGTGCTTGCTGCTGAAATTTCAATTGAAAAATTAAAAAAAATGTATAATGAAGTTCCTCAATTCGGACTTAGCACAAATATCAATGGAAGAACAGTAGGAGAATATGCTAAAGATCTTCTATCTATCGCAATTAATGGGCTTAAGAGAAGAGGAATAGTTGATGCTGCTGGGAATGATGAAAGAGGATATTTAAAAGATTTAATTAGTGAAGTAAATGAGGGGAAAAGCCCGGCAGATAAAATATTAGATATTTTTAATAAAAATAAGACCAATTATATGAAAGAAATATATGAATCTTTTTCATACTAATATTAGTTATGAGTTTCAGTTCCTCCTACAGTAAGTCCATTAATTTTTAAAGTTGGTTGTCCAACTCCCACAGGTACTCCTTGCCCATTTTTTCCACATGTGCCGATTCCAGGATCCAATTGCATATCATTTCCTATCATTGAAACATTTTTTAATACTTCAAACCCTGAACCAATTAATGTAGCTCCTTTAACCGGGTTAGTAATTTTTCCATTTTCTATTTTGTAAGCCTCGTTAGCAGAAAATACAAATTTGCCATTTGTTATGTCTACTTGACCTCCAGCAAAAGATTTGGCAAAAATTCCTTTTTTTACACTTTTTAGTATTTCTTCAGGTTCTTTATCTCCTGAGGTCATGATTGTATTTCTCATTCTAGGCATAGGTTGAAATGCAAAGGATTGTCTTCTACCATTTCCTGTTGGTCTGCTTTTCATTAATCTTGCATTTAAACGATCTTGCATATATCCGGTGATTATACCGTTTTCTATTAATACAGTTTTTTCTGTTGGAGTTCCTTCATCATCTATAGTAAGAGAACCTCTCTTACAGTCTATTGTACCATCATCTACAACGTTAACGTCCGTAGAGGCCACTTTTTTTCCTAAAAGATTTGAAAAAACACTAGTTTTTTTTCTGTTAAAATCTCCTTCTAATCCGTGTCCGATAGCTTCATGTAAAAGAATTCCTGGCCATCCTGGGCCTAGTACTACGACCATTTCTCCTGCAGGAGCTGATTTAGCATTTATCATAACTTCAGCTTGTCTATAGGCTTCGTCCACGTGTTTTTTCCAGTTTTCTTCTGCTACCAAAATATTATACCCATGCCTTCCTCCTGAGCCATAAGATCCAGTTTCCATTCTATTTTTTTCTTTTATAGCAATATTTATATTTAGTCGAACCAGTGGCCTGATATCATCAACTATTCTTCCATCTGCTCTTATAATTCTCACTCCTTGCCAAGAACTTATGAGAGACGCACTTACCTGTTTTACATTAGTGCTTTTATTTCTAGCGTAATTGTCTATTTTTTTAAGAGTTTTAATTTTTTCTGAAAAAGGTAATTCTGCAATAGGGTTTTCTTCATTATAGTACCTTTTATTTGTATTATTAGGTGATAAATCAACATTTGCGCTGGAGTGTAATTTAACTGATTTTATAGTGTTTGCGGCCCTTGATAAACTTGCTTTAGAAATTTCCGAAGAATGAGCATAGCACACAACGTCTTCAGAAACTGACCTAAGCCCAAATCCACTACTATTCTCTGAATTTGCTAACTTTAATTTTCCATCATCGAAAGTTAAATTTTCGCTTTTAGTTACCTCCATAAACAGTTCTCCGTCATCCAATCCATGAAGGGTATTTTCAACTAATTTAGTGACAAAGGCTCTATCTATATCATTCTTTTCAAATAAAATATTGTCTAATACTTTGTTGTACAATTTATTTTCTCCAATGTTTTCCTAGGCATTTATTGAGTCTCTTAATTTTATTTTTTCTAACCATTCATTTAATGAGCCGTGGCTTTCATCAGGTACCAATTTTATCCAAGAAGCAAAATCAATTGCTATATAAGCACTAATATCAGCTATTGAAAAGCTTTTACCACCTACGTACTCACTTTTTGATAGACGAGCATTTATAAATTTAAAAAAATAATTTATTAAAATTTCTCCTCTTTCAATTAACTCAGGAATTTGTTCTATTTTTACTGGGCCAGCAACAGCTCTGTCTTTAAAACCTTCTGCTTTATTTCTAAAAGCTTCTCCTGCGGGAAATATTCCCTTAAATTCGATCAACCTTTGCCACATTTCAATTTGTGCTTTTTCTATAGGGTCTTTCCCCATCAAAGCAGGTTCAGGATATTTTTCTTCAAAATATCTACAAATGGCAATACTTTCAGCAATTCCTATACCATCTTCAATTTGAAGAAAAGGAACGGTACCTAAAGGATTAATTTTTAAAAAATCTTCTTTAATGTTTTCTTGATTCATCAGATCTACATTTCTAATTTCTATATTAATATTTTTTTCTGCTAAAAATATTCTTACTCTTCTTGGGTTTGGAGCTCTTTTATAATCATATAAAATCATTTTATTTCTCATATTGATTTAAAAAATTTTGTATCTCTTTACACATAACTTTATTTTCTTCTTCTAATCCAACTGTTATTCTTAAATATTCAGGTAGTCCATATTCTTTAATACCCCTTATTAAGATTCCTTGTTTTTCTAAAAATTGAAGACATGAATTAGCTTGCATTTCATCATCAAATTTAGCAAGAATAAAATTTGCTACTCCTGGAATTGTCCTTATTCCATATTCTTCTAGTTTTTTTTCTGTCCAAGGTTTCCATATATCGTTATGTTTTTTTGCATCTTTAATAAATTTATTGTCTTTTAGAGCCTCTATGGCTGCCATTTGGGCAATAGAATTTGTGTTAAATGGAAGTCTAATTCTGTTTATATATTCTACAATATCTTTTGAAGCGTACATCCAACCTATTCTTAGTGCTGCAAGTCCGTAAATTTTTGAGAAAGTACGTGTACACGCAATATTATTGTATTTATTAACAAGATTTATTCCATCAGAATAATCAGATTCATCAACATACTCTGCGTAGGCAGAATCTATTACTAGAATGCATTTTTCGGGAAGACCTTGTCTTAAAGTTATTAGTTCATTAGTAGATAAATAAGTTCCCGTTGGATTATTAGGGTTTGCAATATAACATAGTTTAGTTTTCTCCGTGCTTAAACTAAGAATAGATGTAACATCAGCTCTAAGGTTTTTTTCAGGAGCAGGAACAGGGATAGCCCCAGCTGCTCTTACAGCAATTGGATATACTAAAAAACCGTGTTCACTGTAAATAACCTCATCTTCTGGACCAGCAAAACAATGGGCTAATAAAGATAAAACTTCATCCGATCCATTCCCACAAATAATTTTATCTTTATCTATGCCGTGTTTTTTTGCTAATGATTCGCGCAACTCAACAGAACTACCGTCGGGGTATCTATAAGTATTAAAAGAATAGTTTTTTAAAATATTAACAACCTTACTGGAGGCTCCGAGGGGAGTTTCATTAGAGGATAACTTTATAATCCTGTTAGTTGATTCTGTTCTAGATTTTCCAGGAATATAGGGAGAGATGTCTAAAATGCTGTTTTTAGGTTTTATAATAACTTAATCTCCTCTATTACTTTCTTCATTATCTAATAAATAAGGGATCATCTTTGCAAGATTAGTAATATTTTCTATACCTGTAATTACATAAGGGACTGATCCCATAAGCCTATTTGTTCCTTCACTATGATCGCAAGTTTTGGTTGTATACAGAACAATGGGAATTGGAGATCTTCGAACCTTTTTTATTAATTTATCAAGAGCAGATATAAAGTTTTTGTTAATGATAAGAAAAATATAATTATAATTTTCTTTTATAGCTTTATCTATTGATTTGATTACAGCTTCTTGATCAGAATTATTTAATTCTACGATATAGGTTTTTTTATCACTCATTTTTTACTCCACCAACATAGAGTTTGCCTCACCCAAAACAGGAGCCCCAGCTAATAATGTTTTAGGTCTCCATATTGGAGCTAAAGGTGTAGGCATTACTTTTATATTTTTTTCTGAAATGTTGACTGAAGCAGCTACTAATTGCCTTTCAACTACTTGTGCATCTTGCAAAGCTTCTTCAACTGAATTTACCACCGAACAGCATATATCAGTTTCATTTGCTAATAGAGTTTTCCAATATGATGTATTTTTAGCTTTAACTTTTTTCATAACTTCCTGTTTTGTTTTCTCTGGGTTTTTTGAATCATCTACAAAATTTTCATTAAGTTCAATAACTTCACAAAAACGACGCCAGAACTTTTCTTCTAAAGCTCCCAATGCTAAAAAACCCGAATCTAAAGTCCTGTATATTCCGTATCTGGGACTTGCACCTGTAAGACGTAAATCCCCCCCCCTAGGATAATTTTTATTATCGTATGCTATACCAAGAGCTATCCACATGAATGGAAAAAGGTTATCCGTCATAGAAATATCTAGATAACTACCATTTCCAGTTTTCTCTGCATTTCTTAAAGCTAGTAAAATATTAATTACTGCGGGATAGCTGCCTCCTGCGATATCTGCTATTTGTGCAGCAGGCATTGCTGGTGCTCCATCAGAATTTCTTGCTAAAGAGAGTAGTCCTGAATCCGCCATATAATTAATATCGTGGGCAGCAACATATTTCTTTGGACCTGTTTGTCCGTATCCTGTAATTGAACAGTGAACTATATTGTGTTTGATTTTTTTTAATTCATTATAACCGAGTCCTATTCTTTCCATTACCCCAGGTCTAAATTGATCTACAACAACGTCTGATTTTTTAATTAGATTAATAATTCTATCTAGGCCTATCTTTTCTTTTATATCAATTTCTATGGATCTTTTCCCACGATTAAGCATGGCAAACATTACACTCTGATTATCTATAAAAGGAGGAGATCTTCTTGTATCTTCTCCGCCGGGGCGTTCAATTTTATAGACTTCAGCCCCAGCCTCTGCAAGAATTAGTGTTGCTAGAGGTCCTGGTAATAATGTTGTGAAGTCTACTACTCTTACTCCTTTAAGGGGTTTCAATTAAATTCTCCAGTTTATTTAGTAGTTAATTATTAACATTTATTGGATAATTTAAAAAGTGCATTATATTAGTTTTATGATTAGGATAATATTTTTGATTATAATTTTTTCTTTTACTTCCGTGGCTATGCTTGAATTTGAAGGAAAAGTCAGAGAATTGCTAGAAAAAAAAGGTTGTTTAGACTCTAAAATTGATAGATTGGGCCAGGAAAACACAAAAGTATTGTATAAATTCACATGCTTAAAAAACAATAATGTTATCAAGGGTCTTGTAGAGTGTGATTCATTAGGTTGTTTGCTTATTAAAAGGGGACAATAGTTGAACAACAAATATAATATTTTTTTATTAGCTACTATTTTTACTTTGTGTATTTTTGTTCTTCAGTCGGTTGAGGCAGAAAGTGAAAGTGTTTATGAAATTAGGAATAATCAAATAATGGAGCCACTTGTGGAAGGTCTTCCTGATCCAATGAACGGGAGGGAGATCGTTATTTCAAGAATAGGGAATTGTTTGGCATGTCATAAGATCAGTTCTATAGATGAATCATTTCAGGGTAATATAGGACCCAGTTTAGATGGAGTTGGAGAAAGGTATAAAGAAGGAGAGCTGAGATTAAGATTAGTAAATCCCTATTATTTAAATCCAGAGAGTTTAATGCCGTCTTTTTTTCAAAACAAAAATCTTGTGAGGGTAGAAAAAAAATATTCTGGTAAAACAATTTTGACAGCTCGGCAAATTGAGGATGTAATAAGTTGGTTGCTAACTTTAAAATAGTGATTAAGGGTAAATGAAAGAGATAATATTAATGAATAAACAAACATATTTTAAGAAATTTAAAAATATTAAATATCCTATTTCCAGAAGAGGGCTTTTAATAAGTTTCATGTTTTATTCTTTTTTTCATTTTTCAAGAAAATTGTATGCAAATGGTGAAATAGGTGGACCATTTAGAGATCGTTTTCAAAGTTTTAGACAAACTTTTAGAGTAGAACCTAATCCTGAAGAAGCGAAAAGAATAATTAATAATATTATAAAAGGTAGGGATAAGAGAAATAATTTAATCTTACTAAATGCACCCGATATAGCAGAGAATGGAAATGTAGTTCCTATTAATTTTTCTGTAAATTGTTCAATGAATGGCAATGACTATCCTAAAGTGGTTCATATCTTGGTTTTAGACAATCCTTTTCCTGAAATAGCGAAGTTTTTTTTCAGTAATCAATCAGGAAGTGCGGATCTAGCAATAAGAATAAGAATGCGTCAAAGTTCAGAAGTAGTTGCTATAGCAGAAATGGCAGACGGGACAGTTGGTGAAGATAGATTTTTTGTAGATGTAACTATAGGAGCTTGTAGTTAGGATGTAAATTATGGCAAGAAAAAATTACAGAAGAAGATTGAAAGCGCCTCTTACTGCCAAAAAAGGAGAGGTAATTACAATTAAAACCATGGCAGAACATACTATGGAACCTGGAGTTAGAAGGGATCCAAAAACCGGTCTAATTTATCCAAGATTTATTATTGACAGTGTTATAGTAAGATATAATGGTAAACAAATATTCAGAAGCAGATGGTATTCTGGGGTATCAGAAAATCCTTATATGTCTTTCAAAATAAAAGTTGAAGAATCAGGTCTATTAGAGATTGAATGGATTGATGATTATAAACAGTCAACTTTTAAAAGATCTGTGATAAATGTACTGGATAATAATGGAAATGAAATTTTTCCTATTCGATTAAGTGAACCATCCCAATCAGAAAATTTACAATAAATGAAATTTTTTCTTAGCCTTCTTCTTTTTAGCTTAATTAATTCAGTTGCGGGAAGAACAGAAAATATTAAAGGTATTAATGATAATTTATATGATAGGCCATATTCTATTGGTGAACTTAAGTCAGGTCGTAATTTTCTACAAAAAGAAACACTTGAAATGGAGCTAGATGACTTTGATAATCCGGGTATGATATGGGTTGAAAGAGGAAAAGAATTATTTAATTCTGTACTGGAAAAAAATAACCTTTCTTGCAATCAATGTCATAATACAAATAAAAATTCTTTGATTGGAGCCCCCTCTAATTTTCCTAAATTGAACAAGGATAATATTTCATTAATCAACATGGAGCAGCAGATAAATATTTGTATAGTGGATTACATGGAGGCACGGCCTTATCCATTGGAAAGTAGAGAGTTATTGTCTTTGTCAGCTTATATAGCATATAAGTCTAAAGGCTTACCTATGGATATTAAAATTGATAGTAGTAATGAAAAATTCTTTAAAAGAGGGAAAGAACTATATTTTGAAAGAATTGGTCAAATGAACCTTGCTTGTAATCAATGTCATAATCATTTGGAAGGAAAATATTTAAGAGCTGAACAAATTAGCCAAGGACATATAAATGGCTACCCTTCTTATATGATGAGGTGGGGAGTAGTTGCTTCTGTACATAGAAGATTTCAATTTTGTAATGAGCAAGCCAGAGCTGAACCACTAGAAATTGGTCATCCTGATTATAATGCATTACAACTGTATATTGCTTGGAGAGGGAGCGGTTTACTATTTGAAAGTCCATCAATAAGAAGATAGTTAATCATATCAATTAAAAACAAATTGAAAAGATAAATTTAGATGTATAAAAAACTAAAGACAGTATTGGATTTAATAGGTAATACTCCTATTGTTGAGGTTAATAATATAGAAACTGGACCTTGTCGTTTATTCTTGAAATTGGAATCACAAAATCCTGGAGGTTCGATTAAGGATCGTCCTGCCAAATATATGATTGAGGCTGCAGAAAAAATGGGAAAAATTTCTAAGGAAAGTTTAATAGTAGAAGCTACCGCGGGTAATACAGGGATAGGATTAGCTTTGATTGCGCTAATTCGTGGCTATAAATGTCTTATAGTGGTCCCTGATAAAATGGCGGAGGAAAAGATAATACATTTAAAAGCACTAGGAGCAGAAGTAATAATAACTCGTTCTGATGTAAAAAAAGGACACCCTGAATACTATATTGATTTGGCAGAAAAGATTACTAGGGAAAGAGATGCTTTCTATATTAATCAATTTTCAAATGAAGCAAATGTTCGATCTCATTTTGAATGGACAGGTCCAGAAATAATTGATCAATTGGATGGTAAAATAGATGCCTTTTGTGCAGGAGTAGGTACAGGAGGAACAATAACCGGCGTAGGAAAAGCTCTAAGGAAAATAAATAAAGCTTGTGATTTAATTTTGGCTGATCCCGAAGGTTCAATTTTAGAGCCATTATTTAGGACAGGTAAAAAACCTGAAAATACAGGAAGCTGGATTGTTGAAGGGATAGGAGAGGATTATGTTCCTCCATTATTAGAATTTGATTTAATAACACATGCGTATTCAATTAATGATAAGGAAGCTATAAGCACATGTAATGAACTTTTAAAAAAAGAAGGTATACTTGCAGGAAGTTCTAGTGGAACATTGATAGCTTCTGCTATTCGCTATTGCAAAAGTCAAAATACAACGAAGAATGTTGTGACATTAGTGTGTGATACTGGTAATAAATATTTAAAAATTTTTGATAAAAATTGGTTAGATTCTGCCGGATTTATAAGTAAGGAAAAGTAAAATGGTAACAATGAAAAAAAAATCTAATTTACCAAAATCAGGTTTTTCAACCCGTGCTATTCATGCTGGACAATTTCCGGATCCTAGTACTGGTGCAATAATGACTCCTATATATGCTTCTTCTACATATGTACAAGATAGCCCAGGAGTGCATAAGGGATATGAATACTCGCGTACAGCCAATCCTACTCGCAATGCATACGAACAATGTATAGCAAACTTAGAGGGTGGAAATAATGCCTTTGCTTTTGCATCTGGATTAGCAGCTTCTGATTCCGTTCTTTCATTATTGAAGTCTGGTGATCAAGTTTTAGCTATTGATGATCTCTATGGAGGAACCAGGAGACTTTTTGAAAATGTAAGAAAAACAACTTCTGAATTAAAGTTTATTTACGGAGATTTATCAAAAAATGGAGTTATTAATAGTTTAGTTAATGATAACATAAAAATGATATGGATTGAAACTCCCACGAACCCTTTGCTGAAATTAGTTGATTTGTCAGTTGTTACTCAGGTTGCAAAAGAAAAAAATATACTTACCGTGGTTGATAATACTTTTTGTAGTCCCTTTATTCAAAGACCAATTGATTATGGAATAGATATTGTTATCCATTCTGCTACTAAATTTCTTAATGGACATTCTGATATGATAGGAGGAGTAGTGGTGTGTAAGGAAAAAAAAAATAGTGAAAAAATAGCTTATATACAAAATGCTGTAGGAGCAATTCAAGGACCTTTTGATGCTTATTTAGCTCTCAGAGGACTTAAGACATTGCCAATCAGAATGGAAAGGCATAGTTTTAATGCTCTAAAGGTAGCTGAGTTTTTAGAGCAAAATGATCTAATTAAAAAAGTATTTTACCCTGGTCTTAAAAGTCATCCAAATCACAAATTAGCCAAGAGACAGATGAACGGGTTTGGAGGAATACTAAGTTGCATTACTAAAGGCGGAATGGAATCTGCAAAAATTATTTTAGAGACCTGCCAAATTTTTCAATTAGCGGAATCTTTAGGAGGAGTTGAAAGCCTTATAGAACACCCGGGAATTATGACTCACGCCTCTGTACCCAGAGAAATTAGAAAACGCCTGGGCATAGAGGATGGTTTAATAAGATTGTCAGTTGGAATAGAGAATATAGATGACTTAATATCTGACTTAGATAGAGGTTTGCGGGCAATTGAAGGGTCATAAAAAACTTAAATGAAAAATTTATTTATAATTAGACATGCTAAAGCTAAATCATCTAAACAGGGTCAGGAAGACTACGATAGAGAATTAAACAAAGAAGGTAAACTTAGAGCATCCATTTCTGGAAAATGGATCAACAGTCTAAGTGAAAAGATAGATCTTATATGTTGTTCTTCTTCCTCGAGGACTCAACAGACTACTAAAATCATTGCTAATGAAATGAAATATAATCCAAAAATAATTGTAGAGCCAAACTTATATTCGTCCGATGAATACGACTTATTTCATTACATAAAATCTCTAGATAATAACAAAGATAATTTAGCAATAGTAGGGCATGAACCAGGATTAAAGAGATTGGCTATATTATTGACAGGAACTTTTAAACCTGGATTAGAAGGAGTACTAGAAAAAAAATTTTCTTCTTCAACCATTGCAATTATTACCTTTAACATATCAGTATGGTCTTTATTAAGTGAGAGAGAAGGCCACCTGTCTGAATACTTTACTCCCCAAAAAGCAATTTAATTTATTTTTTATTTAAGAAGATATGTAGCTATTGCTTTAAGGTCTTTTTTACTGAGATGGGAGGTTCCATCATCAATTATAGACTGCATATCCTCATTTGCAAAATCTCCGTCCGGTTTTATTCCAGTTTGTAGGTAGAATATGATATCTGATTCAGACCACAATCCTATTCCAATTTTTTCTGCTGAGGTTATGTTTGGAGCACTATCCTTTCCGTTTTTAAAACTTTCTCCTCTTCCGCTTAAATCACTTTTATTTTTAACTATAGAAAACCATGTTCTCGGGGAATGACATGCTCCACAATGCCCAACAACCTCTGTTAAATATTTTCCTCTAGATAATAAATTATTATTATTTTTGAGGATAATAGTTTCCGATGAATGGCTTATTTTTTCGTTTAATATTTTCCATATCCAAATAAGATTTCTAAAATTATATGGAAACTTAAGTGTATGTTTTTCTCTTTTTTTATTATCAGGAGTTAGAGATTTTATATATTCAAATATTTTAATAATATCTTCTTCTGACATTTTTTGGAACCAGACATAAGGAAATGAAGGATAATAAGGAGTATTTTGGGGACTTACCCCAGTTTTAATTGCTTTAATAAATTCGCTTTCTGTCCAATTGCCTATTCCGTGATTATTATCCCTAGTGATATTAGGAGTTATAAAAATACCGTACTTCGTTCTAATTTCATATCCTCCTGAAAATTCAGTATTGTTTTTGGAAGTATGACATCCATAACAACCTGCAAAATGAGATAAAATTTTTCCCTCATGTAAAAGGTCCTCATTAGCGAAAGAGGGTTTTTCTATAACTAGAATTAATAAAATAAAAATAACAAAAATATTATTTTTCTTTTCTAAATGTTTTGTGACAGGCACCACAGCTTTTTCCAAGAGCACCAAGGGCTTTGCCAATCAGTTTCATGTCTTTTGTTTCTGTTGCCGATAACAGGTCATTTGCTTTTTTTACTGAATTATTCAATGCCAAAGCAAATTCTTTTGGCTTTTCCCATATCTCAGAAAGAGATTTAGTCTTCAAATTGTCATTGGGTGCAGTATCGGAAGGAAAGGTTTTTTCTATATTAATAGAGGAAATTGTTAAATATAATGCTTTTGCATGAGGTATTATATCACTTTCAATTACTACTTTTCCCTTTACATTTGATGCTATAACAGAAATGTGGCTACCTATAGCTTTCATAATATTTTTTCTATATTTTACAACATCCTCGGCATTTTGAGCTAGTGCAAAAGAGTTTGTAAAAAAAAATAACACAAACATATATAAAACTATTTGTTTAACTTTTTTCATAGTAAGCTCTAAAAAAGTTTTTTCATCAGTTGAATAATTTGTTACTATCATATTATTAATATAAACACAAAGTATAGAATTGTAAAAAAAGAATTTTAGAAATAGGCTAAATTTTAATGAAAAAAATAATCTTAGCACAACCAAGAGGTTTCTGTGCAGGAGTTAAGAGGGCAATAGATATAGTTGAAAAAGCCATTAAAAAATTTGGCCCTCCCGTATATGTAAGACATGAGATAGTACATAATAAACACGTAGTAGACAGATTAAGCAAAATGGGAGCAATTTTCGTTGATGAAGTCTCTCAAATTCCAAAAAATTCTCATGTAATTTTTAGTGCTCACGGAGTATCTAGTAAGGTAGAGTTGGATTCTCAAAAAAGGTCACTTTCCGTTGTGGATGCCACCTGTCCTTTAGTAAAAAAAGTCCATTTAGAAGCAATAAAATATGCTGGTAATGGTCATAAAGTCATATTAGTAGGTCATAAGGGACATCCGGAAGTAGAGGGTACTTCAGGTAGAGTATCAGAGGGCTTAATTGTAATAGAAACAGAAGAACAAGCAAAAAAATTAAGTTTAAAATATGCTTCAGAAAAGTTAGCTTACGTTACACAAACAACTCTGTCAGTTGATGATACAAAGGACATTATAAAGGTATTAAAAGATCGTTTTCCAAGCATTAAAGGACCAGATACAAAGGATATATGTTACGCGACTCAAAATAGACAAAAAGCAGTAAGAAAATTAGCTAAGTTATCTGATATTGTTCTAGTTTTAGGCAATGAGAATAGTTCTAATAGCATAAGGTTAGCAGAAATTTCTAGTCTAACGGGAGTCCCTTCCTACCGAATATCAAATGTAGATGAAGTTGATTATGAGTGGATAAAAGATTGTAATATTATTGGCATAACTGCTGGAGCTTCTACTCCTGAAGTTCTTGTTGATGAATTGATAATTTATCTTAAAAGTAAGTGTGGGGAAGCTTCTATAGAAATCATGGAAGGAGAAGAAGAAAAAGTTGAATTCAAAATACCCGAAAAAGTAGCGATGTAACTAAGCTTTTAAATTACTACTTTTTTGATACTTTATATTAAAAAACTTTTGCACGCGATCAGCAATAGATTGGGCATCTAGTCCTGCGCTTCTATACATGGCATCAGGACTTCTTTGCTCGATAAATTTATCAGGAAACAATATAGATAAAAATCTTGATAAGTCACCTAGTTCTTGATTATCAGAAATATATTTTGATACATGAGAAGCAAATCCTCCTATAACTCCTTCCTCTACACTTACTAACAAAGAATGTTTCGTATACAAGTTTTTTATTAGACCTTTATCTAAAGGCTTACAGAACCTTGCATCAGCCACAGATGTACTAAGTCCTCTTTTTTCAAGTAATTCTGCGGCTTTAATACATTCCTGCAATCTTGCTCCGAAGGATAATATTGCTATCGTATTTCCTTTAGAAATCAAACGTCCTTTTCCAATAGTAAGTGGTGTAAGGTTTCTGTTATTTTTAAAGCCTGTACTTTCTCCTCTTGGGTATCTAAATGCCGATGGCCTATTATTAATATTTGCTGCAGTTAAACACATTCTTTTTAATTCTTCTCCGTCCGCAGCTGCCATAACAATCATTTTAGGTATATTAGCAAGATAAGTAATGTCAAATGATCCTGCATGAGTGGGACCATCCGCCCCTACTAGGCCGGCTCTGTCAATTGCAAACCTAACAGGCAATTGTTGTATTGATACGTCATGTATTATTTGATCATATGCACGTTGAAGAAACGTGGAGTATATTGCAACAAAAGGTTTCATTCCCTCAGCCGCTAAGCCTGCAGCGAATGTTACTGCATGCTGTTCAGCAATACCTACATCAAAAAATCTATCAGGAAATTTTTTGGCAAATAGGTTGAGACCAGTTCCAGATGGCATGGCAGCCGTAATAGCAACTATTTTTTTATCATTTGTTGCGATTTTAGAGAGAGTATTTGCAAAAACTGAAGAGTAACTGGGCATACTTTTTTTATTTTTTGGTTGAGCTCCTGTAACAACATTAAATTTTGATACTCCATGAAATTTATCTGAACTTTCCTCTGCAGGAAGGTATCCGTGTCCTTTATGAGTGACGACGTGTACAAGTACTGGCCCATCATGAGGTTTATCTTTTATGTTTTTAAGAACAGGAATTAAATGTTTTATGTTGTGCCCATCTATTGGTCCTATGTAGTAAAAACCTAATTCTTCAAATAGAGTACCACCTGTTACAATTCCTCGCGCATATTCCTCTGCTTTTTTTGCTGTTTTTGCTAAGCTTTTAGGAAATCTTTTTGCAACTTGTCCTGCCACTGCTCTAAGACTTCTATAGGATGATGATGATATTAATTTTGATAAATAAGCACTCATTGCTCCAACAGGTGGAGCTATAGACATATCATTGTCATTAAGAACTACAACTAATGGAAGATCCATAGAACCAGCATTGTTCATTGCTTCATATGCCATTCCTGCCGTCATGGCTCCATCTCCAATAACGGCTACTACCCTCCTATCTTCATGGTTTAAATCTGCTGCTACCGCCATCCCCAAGGCAGAAGAAATAGAAGTGCCCGCATGGGCTGCTCCAAATGGATCATACTCACTTTCAGAACGTTTAGTAAACCCTGATAATCCGCCTTCTTTTCTTAAGGTTTTCATTTGTTTATGTCGACCAGTTAATATTTTGTGAGGATAGCTTTGATGTCCTACATCCCAAATTAGTCGATCATAAGGAGTATTGAATACATAATGTAACGCTATAGTCAACTCAACAACACCCAAACCCGCACCAAGATGCCCACCAGTTTGAGATACAGATTCTATCAGTTCTTTTCTCACTTCATTAGAGAGCTGAATTAAGCTTTCTATATCTAGCTCTCTTATGTCTGCGGGATAAGTTATGCGATTCAAAATACTTTTATTATCTAGATTTGTTTGCGAATTTTTTAACATCCTCTTGCCTTTTAAAAAAGGTATTGTTAATTTTTTAATTATTTAATTCAAAATTGATTGTATTTTTCTTTCTAAAAAATCTAATCTATCTTGTCCCCAAAAAAGTTCTTTGTCCAATATAAATGTTGGAGCTCCCCACACGTTATTTTTTATAGCATCTTCAGTATTTTTAACGTATTTATCATTTATTACGGCTTCAGAAGCTTGTTTTATAATACTATTACCATCTAAATTGCAATCTCTACAAACTTCTTTAATTGTATTTTCATTCGATATATCTTTTTCATCGGCCCATACAGATTTCATGAAAGAAAAAGCTATATCGTAAGGGTTTATATTATTATTTTGACAACATATTATTATTTTTTGTGACAGCGTAATATCAACAGGAAAATATTTTGGTCCAAGAGTCAAAGGCATATTTAAGTGCTCTCGCCATCTTTCCAATTCATTTAATCTATTGATTTGAACAGGTTTGGGTCGATCTTTGACCAATGCTGTACCGTTTTTGGCAAATACTTCCATAATATTAAAAGGTTTCCAGTTAATTATTAAATTATATTTTTCTGCTAATTTTTTTAATCTTGGAGTAGCTAAATATGTCCAAGGGGATGAAGTAGCAATATAATAGTCAACTGTATTAGTCATAATTACTTTCCTCTATTATTATCGTGGTTTAATTAAATATTCTGTGTTTACACAATTTACAGTACGAATACCTTCTATATGATTTAAACAAGTTTTCAAACTTTTTTCTCTTAAAAAAACCAGTCCTTCTGGACTATAGAATGCAGAATGAGGTGTTATTATTATTCTTCCTTCTGCCCATTCTTCGTTTCTCCATGCTTTAATTAGAGGGTGATCTTTATTAGGAGGTTCGTTAGGTAACACATCCAATCCTACAGCTTTTATTTGATTTAATTTAAGGCCATCATAAACTGCATCTATGTCAATTATAACGCCTCTTGCTGTGTTAACAATAATCACATTTGATTTAAACAATTTTATTAAATCTGCATTAACGAGTTTATTAGTTTCATTATTTGCTAGACAATGAATAGAGATGTAATCTGCACTTTGAGCTAAATCTTCGACACAATCAAATCTTTCTATATTTAGGGCTTTTTCTTGTCCATCTGGAACGTAAGGATCAAAAAATTTTACCTTTAATCCTAAAGCTTTGGCTCTTAATGCACAAGCGGTCCCAATTCTTCCCAATCCTATAATTCCTAAAGTTTTATTAGTTAATCTGTCAATATTTGGTGCTTTAGAAAAGTCCCAATTGCTGATTAGATCCTTTTTTAATATCTGGTTGTAATAAGAAATTCCTCTGGCAAAATTTAAAATCAGAGCAATTGCATGGTCTGCTACTTCATAGGTTCCATAATCAGGCACATTGCAAACCGCTATACCAGATTTTCCACAAGTCTCTATGTCTATCAGATCAAAACCTACACCTAGTCTTGTTATAATTTTGCATTTATGCAGTTTATTTATTAAAGGAGTATTAATTTTTAAAGTCAAACCTGTAACTAACGCGTCTGCATTATGCCAAATATCATCTGTAACATCTTCCATTTGTTTTGCTTGAAATGCGGTTAAATTACATTTGTTTTTGGCAATAGGTTTTTCTACAGCAAAATTATCACGAGCGAGCATATCAGGGTAAATGACTGAATACATATTAATATCCTGGGTTTTAGTGTGAGCCTCTTGGAACTGCAGAACCACTTCCACCATGGAGAAAATCCAAGTCACATCCTTCACTGGCTTGCTCTACTGAGTCGACGTAAAGTTTTACCCAACCTCTCTCTGAATGAGCTTGAGGAGGCGTCCATTTTTCTCTTCTTTTCTCTAATTCGTTATCGTCTACATGCAGGTGAAGTTTCCGGTTTTTAACATCCAACTCGATCAAATCCCCCGTCTCTACTAAGGCTAACGGGCCACCTATTGCTGATTCAGGTGATACGTGAAGAACAACGGTTCCAAAACTAGTTCCAGACATTCTTGCATCAGATATTCTGACAATATCCTCTATTCCCTTTTTTAGCAATTTTTTGGGCAAAGGTAGATTTCCAACTTCTGGTATTCCAGGATAACCCTTAGGACCTGCTCCTTTTAAAACCATAACTGAGTCCTCATTAATTTTTGTTTTTGGGTCATCTAGTCTTTTATGGAGATCCTCAATGTTTTCGAATACAACAGCTTTGCCTTTATGCTGCATGAGTTTTGGAGTAGCTGCTGAAGTTTTTAGTACAGCTCCATCAGGCGCAAGATTACCTTTGAGTACAACAGTTCCACCTATACCAATAGGTTTTTTTGCGCTTTTTATAACCTTCGTATTATAATTTTTCGCATTCTTAACATTTTCGGAAATACTCTTACCTGTGACAGTTATTACATTTTTATGAAGGTGACTCATTATTTCCTTAATAACCACAGGAAGTCCACCTGCATAACAGAAATCTTCCATCAGATAATCGCCGGAAGGTTTCAAATTCACAATAAATGGTACTTTCTTTATTAGGATATCAAAATCTTCTATTTTTAATTTGACTCCTATTCTTTTAGCTATGGCTAATAAATGTACGATAGCATTAGTAGATCCACCAATAGCTGCATTAACCTTTATAGCATTTTCAAAAGCTTTTCTGGTTAAGATCTTAGATAATTTTAAATTACTGTGCACATTTTTTACTATCTGAATTCCAGCCATTTCAGATAAAGCATATCTACGAGAGTCTACTGCAGGATAGGAAGACATACCTGGCATTTGCAATCCTAGTGCTTCACATACAGATCCCATGGTTGAAGCAGTTCCCATGGTCATGCAGGCTCCAGCACTTCTTGCCATACCGGCTTCTGCATCTTCAAATTCTTGCTGGCTTATACGCCCTGCTCTTAAATCATTGTCTAGTCTCCACAAATCTGTTCCTGAACCCACATCTCTACCTTGAAATTTACCGTTTAGCATTGGCCCTCCTGAAATTAACAGAGTAGGTAAGTCAACACTTGCTGCCCCCATTAGACAAGCGGGTGTAGTCTTATCACACCCAGTCAATAATACTATCCCATCAAAAGGGTTAGCTCTAATTGATTCTTCCACATCCATGCTCATGAGATTTCTAAAAAGCATGGTGGTAGGTCTCATTACTGATTCTCCTAGACTCATCACGGGAAACTCAAGAGGAAATCCTCCTGCTTTCCATACGCCACGCTTTACAGCTTCAGATATTTTTCCTAGGTGTGCATTACATGGAGTTACTTCAGATGCAGTATTACATATACCTATCACAGGTCTGCCATCAAAATTTTCTGCAGCAAAGCCCTGATTTTTCATCCAAGATCTGTGTGCAAAACCCAAAAGTTTACTATCAGGATTAAACCAACCAGCACTTCTTGTCTTATTTGTTTTATGCTTTGAAGCTTTTACTATTTTCTTTTTTTTGTTGGCCATTGTTTCCTCCCGAAGTAATCTTTATTCTATTAGAACATCAATATTTTATCTATAAAAAAACTTTCAAAGTAAGGAGAAAATAGTTGAAACAAGAAATTTATAATTTGTCAGCAGCAGAATTAATTAGTTTATATAAGACTAAAAAGTTATCTCCTGTAGAAGTTACAAAAAGTATAATTCAAAGAATCAATACTATAGATAAAAAAATAAATTCATATGTTTTTGTTGATGAAGAAAAAGCAATTGAACAATCAAAGGAATCTGAAAAAAGATGGATTACAAATTCGCCTAAAGGGAAGCTAGATGGAGTACCAACTTCAATAAAAGATTTGTTGTTAACTAAAGGTTGGCCTACTTTGCGGGGTTCAAAGACTATAGATAAAAGTGCTGATTGGGATGAAGATGCACCTGTTACTGCAAGGCTTAAAGAAGCTGGAGCAGTTTTACTAGGAAAGACTACCACTCCTGAATTTGGTCACAGAGGAACAACCCAAAGTCCTCTTACAGGTGTGACCAGAAATCCTTGGAATTTGGACTGTACCTCTGGGGGGTCTTCAGGAGGATCTTCATCAGCTGTTGCATCTGGAATGGGACCTTTGTCAATAGGTACGGATGGAGGTGGTAGCGTCCGTATTCCATGTTCATTTTCAGGATTATTTGGCATAAAACCTACTTTTGGAAAAATCCCAGCATGGCCATTATCTCCTTATGGAACTATTGCTAATTTGGGACCCATGGCAAGATCTGTTCTCGACGGGGCGATGTTGTTTTCTGTAATTAGTAGTCCAGATTGGAGAGATTGGCATGCAGATACGCAAATGGATAGTGATTTTATATCAAGGCTGTCGGAGGGTATTAGAGGAAAGAAAATTGCTTATTGTCCCGATTTCGGAATGACATATGCGATGAAGCCAAATGTTATTCAACCAGATGTATCTAAAACGGTTAAAAATACTGTCAAATTGCTAGAGGATTCTGGTGCAGAAGTAGATCAAATTGAAATAAAGTGGGCGAGTGATCCTAAAAAAGCTTTTCACATTTTATGGACATCCGGAGCAGCTTTCCTATCAAGAGGATTTAGCGATAAACAAAGGGGATTATTAGATCCAGTTTTTAGAGATTTTTGTAAGATAGGTAGCCAACATTCTTTGTTTGATAGACTTGAAGCAGAAGCTTCAAGGGGAAGTAATGGAACAATTATTAATAAATTTTTTCAAAAATATGATTATATAGTTGGCCCTACTATGCCTACTACCGCATTTTTGGCAGACAAATTAGTTCCTGAGGGTTGGGGTGATGATCTATTTTCTTGGACGCCCTTTACTTATCCTTTTAATATGACCTGCCATCCTGCAGCAACTGTGAATTGTGGTTTTGCTGATGGTTTGCCAATAGGATTTCATATTATTGCTAAAACTAATTTGGATGGAGATGCGTTCGTATGTGCAGCTGCGGTTGAACAAGCAGTGTCTTTACTTGATCAATGGCCAAATATTTAACTTAAATTTTTACTACTGTTCTACCAGTTATTTTTCCTTTTAAAATATTTATCAGGAAACTAGGCAAGTCTTCTAAAGAAATATCCTCGCCCATGCTAGATAAAGAATCAGGTTTAAGCTCACCAGCCATTCTTTTCCAAAGTTCTGGTCTCTCTTTCATGGGGCATTGTACGGAATCTATTCCTAACAAAGATACGCCTCTAATTATAAATGGGAATACAAAGCTATCAAATTTTGGGCTTAAAGTTAAGCCTGTAGAAGCACATGCTCCTCTGTATTTCATTGTTGATAAAACCCATTTAAGAACATTTCCTCCTAATTGATCAATAGCTCCTGCCCACAAAGCATTACCAATAGGTTTTGCTTCTAAATTTATTTCTTCTCGAGTTAGTATTCTTTTAGCGCCAAGATTAATCAAAAGTTCTTTAGAATTTGTTTTTCCAGTTGAGGCCACTACGCTGTATCCTAAAGATGAAAGCATTGATACGGCCATAGTTCCTACTCCCCCTGAAGCTCCTGTAACTAATATTTCTCCCTGATCCGGAGTAATAAAATTTTCTTCTAATCTTCTTATAGCTAACGCCGCTGTGAAACCTGCGGTTCCAAATCGCATAGCGTCTATTAGTGAAAGGTTCTTTGGACAGTGCAAAAGCCATTCTCCAGGGACAACTACTCTTTCACAATATCCTCCATTTTTTTCAGCTCCTATTCCAAAACCTGTTCCAATGACTTCATCTCCTTCTTTAAACTGATCGTGGCGACTTTTTGATATTGTTCCAGCAACATCTATTCCAGGAATGTGTGGCCATTTTTTTATAAATCCAGCTGTTGGAGTAGTTGCTAATCCATCTTTATAATTGACACTGGAATATTTAGTTTTAATTTCTACATCATTTTCTTGGAGATTCGGAATGGTGGTTTCCCCAACTTTAACTTTTGTAGTAGCATCTTTCCCGAATCCTTCTTTGTTGACTATTAATGCTTTAACAGTTTTACTCATTTATGAATTTCCTTAATATTGGATTACAAGAGCTTGAAGCAATTCTTCTAGAGTGTTAAAAAAAAAATGCAACAGAAATTTTTATCTATTTACAAATATAATTGGGAGAAAAATATTGATAGTAGAAATGCGAACATATACTTTGCGTCCAGGGACACATCCTGAATATCTAAAGGTTTATGAAGCCATGG
>PTKJ01000021.1 GCA_002937675.1 Alphaproteobacteria bacterium MarineAlpha9_Bin1
TGCAAGTATACCTAAAAATGAGGATGTATTTGAAATTGGAATTAATCGTGCTGTAGACCTAATAGTTGAAAAACAAATGAGACCTGCTGCAAAATATAGAAAATTTAATCGCAAAATATATAAAAAATCTAGTAGAAAATAATTATGACGTTGACACACTAATTTGAACAGTTATCCTGCCCCATTGAAAGGATTTTTACATGGCTAAGTCAGCTACGATTAAAATAAGATTAAAGAGTTCTGAATCAGGTTTTTTTTACGTAACAAAAAAAAATAGTAGGACTATTACTGATAAGCTTGAAGTAAAAAAATATGACCCTACAATCCGCAAACATGTCATGTTCAAAGAAGATAAAATAAAATAATTTTTCAGTAGTAAATTAGTTTGATTATATTTAATTGTTAACAGACATAAAAAACATCAAGATAAACTCTAACCTCCCCCTACTGATATGTGATGCAGATGAGGTTATTTTTCAATTTATGAATGGTTTTGAAAATTTTCTAAATAAGAAGGATTTATATTTTGCATACGAATCATTTATGCTTTTTGGAAATATTAAGAAAATCAAGGATGATTCAATTCTACAAAAAAAAGAAATACCCACTTTAATAAATAATTTTTTTAGAGAATACGCTATCAGTCTTAAATTAATTGATGGGAGTAAAAAAATCCTTAAAGAATTAAGTAAGCTTATAAACATAGTGATACTAACTAATATGCCCACAGAATATGTACATAAAAGAGTACAAGCATTAGAAAACAATGAAATGTTTTATTATGTAATTTCAAATAAAGGGTTAAAAGGCCATGTTTGTGCAGAATTAGAAAAAAAAACTAATAGCTCCGTTATCTTCATTGATGATTCACCCAATCAAATAGCCTCCGTAGCAACGAATTCTAAAAAAATTTTGAAAATACACTTTTTACAACATCCTAAACTCTTAAAAATTTTACCTGAAGTCAAAGAAAGTGATTTCAATACTAGAGAATGGAAAGATATTAAGAAAATTATTTTAAAAAATATTTAACATTTGGTCTTAGAAATATATTTATGATTGATTAGACTTCCTTTGATTTCATAATCGATGTAATCAAAAATGACTGACTTTACCAAACCAGAACTATCTACTATTAGTTCTATTTCATTTTCTGGCTGTTCACTTAAATCAGACAATGGAAAATAAGCAGAACGTATTTTTACAAATTTTTCTTTACCATCTCCGTTAGTTATATAACTAGTAAAAGTACTGACTAAACTTAAAGAATCTTCATTTTCTCCAGTAAAAACTATTTCATTAGATAAGGTGTTATTTTTAGGTTGTTCCTTAAATGTCATAAAAAAGTGGTTTATTGGAAACATTGTTTTAGAACTTATTTTTAATTCTTCTATTTCAGGCATATTAAATATTACTTTCCCTTCATCTTTTCCAATATACGCATGGCCCTCTACAAAGGAAGTTTCTCTCCCATCAAACATACTTCTAGATAAAAATCTAAATTTTTTATGGTCGAAAGATTCCCACGTGGAATATTTAAATTCACTTCTATTTTGATTTCCCATTCTATCTGTGACATCTAAGGTGGTGTGCTGATGAAAAAGCCAGCCATCGCATACTTCCCTTATATCAATAAACATTTTTCCATTAACACTATGAATTTTTCCAGCTTCAGTCACATTACTTAATTTAAGAGAATATGTAGCTTCATGACTTCTCAACAATTCTTCAGACTTGGATTGATTTATAAAAGATCCTGCAGAAAACAAACTTACAATTAGAATTAAATTAATTAATTTAAACAATAATAGCTCCCTTTTACTTTATAAATTATAATCATGATTAATTAATTATAAGAGTACTTACTTCATTTGTAAAAATAAGGAAAGGAATTTAAATGAATGAAATTGACAGAAAATTAGAATCTCTTGGTATAGAAATTCCTGATGCTCCAGTTCCTGCAGCAAATTATGTTCCTTGCATAATTTCCAACAATCTCGCCTTTATAGCAGGGCAAATTCCATTTAAAGACGGGAAAATTGAATATACTGGAAAAGTAGGAAAAGATATTGATGTACCTACAGCTAAAGAAGTTGCTCGTCTATGTGCATTAAATATAGTAGCTGTATTAAAAACATCTCTTGATGGAGATCTTTCAAGAGTTGTGAGATGTATTAAGCTCGGTATCTTTGTTTCATGTGTTGAAAACTTCAACAAACAACCTGAAGTAGCTAATGGAGCATCGGATCTAATGATAGAAGTCTTTGGTGAAAATGGGAAACACTCAAGATTCGCTGTGGGAACAAATAACTTACCTAGAAATGTCCCAGTAGAGGTGGATGGAATTTTTGAAATAAATCCTTAATTTTTATGATTAAATTTAAAACTCATGAAACTATAGTCTCAATTTCTAAAAGGAAATGGGAAAAATGTTCTGGAAATGAAAACCCATTCTTAGGGTATGATTTTCTCTGGTGCTTGGAAAAATCTAACTCAGTTGGACAGAACAAAGGTTGGATTCCTAACTATATCAGCTTAGAAGAAGATAATAATATAATCGCAGTGGTACCCTTATACATCAAGTTACACAGCCAAGGTGAATATGTCTTTGACCATAGTTGGGCACATTTATATCAAAGTGCAGGTGGACAGTATTACCCCAAGCTACAAGTTAGTATCCCATTTTCTCCTATAGCAGGAAATAGAATACTTATTAACAAACAGTATGAAAAATTTAGAAAAAAAGAAATAATAAGATTTGCCGGAAAAGTTATAGTAGAAAGAACTAGAACCTTCAATTTTTCGTCTGCTCATATTACCTTCTGCACTAATCATGAAGCAAAAATTTTAACTGATATAGGTTTTCTTCATAGAATAGGTGAACAGTTTCATTGGCAAAACAGTGATTATATTGATTTTAATGATTTTTTGACATCTCTCAGTTCAAGAAAAAGAAAATCCATAAATAAAGAAAGAAAATATATTAAAAACTGTAACATTCAAATTTTAAAAAAAACTGGTGCCGATATATCCGATAGCGATTGGGATCATATGTTTCTTTTTTACCAAAATACTAGTGATAAAAAGTGGGGGAATGCATATCTTAATAGGAAGTTTTTTGATTTATTATCCAAGAAACTTAATGACAAGATTCTACTTATACTTGCAAAAGAGAAAGGAAATATAGTTGCTGGCGCATTACATATAATTGGCTCAAATACTCTATTTGGAAGATATTGGGGATCATTTAAAAATATAAAATATTTGCATTTTGAACTGTGTTATTACCAGGCTATTGAATGGGCTATAGAGAACAATATAAATTTTGTAGAAGGAGGTGCACAAGGTCTTCATAAAGTACAAAGAGGTTATCTTCCTGTTCAAACAAATAGCTTACATTATATTAAGAATGACAGCTTTAAAAATGCTGTTGAAAATTTTTTGAATGAAGAAAGTTCAATTATAGACAAAGACATTGCTTTCATTAAAAATTCTTATTCACCATTCAGAAAAAAATGATACCTATGTTTTTATTTTATTTCTTTTATTCAACTTGGGAAGTTTGGGTTTTGAAAAAACTATTTTTTTATCAAGAATATCTACCTTAAGATGACCACCTTTTACCAATTTTCCAAATAGCAACTCTTCTGCAAGAGGTTTTTTTAAATATTCCTGTATTACTCTTGACAATGGTCTAGCTCCATATGCTGGATCATAACCTTTACGTCCAAACCATTTCTTTGCAGATAAGCTTAATTCAATAGTAACCCCTTTATCCGCAAGTTGGGCTTCAAGCTGATTAATAAATTTTTCGACAATTTTTTCCATAATCTCAGGTTTTAGATTGGAAAATCTAACTATTGCATCAAGTCTATTCCGAAACTCAGGAGTAAATAATTTTTTTATGGGTTCAGTATCATCTCCTTCTTCATAATCGCGAGAAAAACCTATAGGCATTTTTGCCAACTCAGCTGACCCGACATTAGTAGTCATAATAACCACCACATTTCTAAAATCTATACTTTTACCAGTATGATCTGTTAATTTTCCATAATCCATTATTTGTAATAAAATATTAAATAGATCAGGGTGTGCTTTTTCTATCTCGTCGAGAAGAAGAACTGAATGGGGATGCTGATCAACTTGATCTGTAAGGAGACCTCCTTGATCAAATCCTACATAACCTGGAGGAGCTCCTATTAAACGCGAAACGGAGTGCCTTTCCATATATTCTGACATATCAAAACGAATTAATTCTACTCCTAAATGCAATGCTAATTGCCTTGAAACTTCAGTCTTTCCGACTCCAGTGGGCCCTGAAAAGAGATAGCTACCAATTGGTTTTTCTATTTCACGCAACCCTGATCTAGATAACTTTATTGCATCTGAAAGATGCGATATTGCTTTATCTTGCCCAAAAACTACCAATTTAAGATCTCTTTCAAGATTAGCTAATTGCTCTTTATCATTACTAGTAATGCGTTTAGGAGGAATTCTAGCCATCTTAGCAATAATTATCTCGAGATCAGAAACACCTAAAATTTTCTTCCTCTTATATTTAGGCAAAAGTCTCTGAGAAGCTCCAAGTTCATCAATAACATCAATAGCTTTATCAGGTAATTTTCTATCATTAATATATCTAATACTTAGTTCTACAGCAGCTTTAATAGCTGCATTAGTATACTTTATATTATGATGTTTCTCATAGTAAGTCTTAAGACCAGTTAATATTTTAATAGCATCTTTTTTAGAAGGCTCACCTATATCGATTTTTTGAAATCTCCTAACAAGCGCCCTATCTTTTTCAAAATGATTTCTATATTCTTTATATGTTGTAGAACCTATGCACCTTAAGTTTCCAGAAGCTAGAGCCGGTTTTAATAAGTTAGATGCGTCCATAGACCCTCCACTTGTAGCACCAGCCCCTACAACTGTATGAATTTCATCTATAAAAAGTATTGCTTCTTTGCTAGCAGCAATTTCTTTTAAAATAGATTTTAATCTCTCTTCAAAATCACCCCTATATCGGGTTCCAGCTAACAATACTCCAATATCTAGGTTATATATAACTGCATTATTCAAGACTTTAGGTGTTTCACCTTCTACTACTTTTCTTGCTAATCCTTCTGCTATTGCAGTTTTTCCGACTCCTGGCTCACCTACAAAAAGTGGATTATTTTTTGTCCTTCTGCACAATATTTGTATTGTTCTCTCTATTTCCTGATCCCTTCCTATTAAGCGGTCTATATTGCCATCAAGTGCCTTCTTATTTAAATTCACACAAAACATACTGAGGGCACTATTGCTTTTTTCATCTGTTTCCTGAGTATTTTCAACATTATTATTAATCCCCGCCTTTGCTACTTTAGTAGAGCCATGGCTAATATATGAAACTGCATGTAATCTCGTCATTTTCTGTTCATGTAGATAGAAAACAGCATGACTTTCTCTCTCACTAAAAATTGCCACTAAGATATTTGCCCCAGTAACTTCACCATTCCCAGACATTTGCACATGATGGGCAGCTCTTTGTATTACTCTTTGAAAAGATGCTGTTGGCTTAACTTCAGTAAAGTTTTTAACTTTTAGTGAGGTAAGCTCATTATTGATAAAATCACTCAAAATAGATCTAAGCTCCTTAATATTTACATCACCCGACATCAATACTTCACTTGCATCTTCATCATCAAGTAATGCCAATAATAGATGTTCTAAAGTTGCATATTCATGCTTATTGCTTCCTGCTATCTCAAAAGCATTTCTTAAAGTATTTTCTAATCTTCCTGATAACATTACTCTTTTTCCAAAGTACACTGAAGGGGGTGTTGATGTTTCTTAGCGAAGTCCATAACCTGCACAACTTTAGTCTCTGCGATTTCATAAGGATAAATTCCGCATACTCCCATACCCTTTTTATGGACATGAAACATTATTTGAGTAGCCTCATTTATATTTTTAGCAAAATATTTTTCCAAAACTAAAACGACAAATTCCATTGGCGTATAATCATCGTTTATAATCAAAACCTGATAAAGTGATGGTTTTTTGGGTTTAGTCTTTTCCTCCAATAATATATTTGCAGAAGATTCATCTATTTCCTGAGAATCCTTATTACTCATCAAATAAGGTAACAAATTTTTGTTAATGTTGTTTATAAACATCTTAGCGTCCCATAAATAATAATTCTTAAATAGTAATATATATATTTAGTAATACTTATTCAATAACACATTAAAAAAAAACAAAGAAATCATCTATTTTAAGAACAGTTTCTAAATATTTATTTTTAGGCCGTATGGTGAAATATATTTTTGAAGTTCCGACTTAATAAAATCAAGATACTCTTTACTATTTGCTTCCATTCTTACAACTAGAGAATTTTGCGTATTAGAGGCTCTTAAAAGCCACCAACCGAAGCTATATTTTACTCTTATTCCATCAATTTTATTAATTTCTAGCCCGGAGCTTTCCAATTCCTTTCTTACTTTGTCAACTATCTCAAATTTTCTTTCATCAGAACATTCAATCCTAATTTCAGGGGTACAAAATGTCTTTGGGAGAGAATCCAAAAAATTATCTAAATATTTCTCATCTTTAATACATTCTAAAATCCTTAAAGCAGCATAAAGACCATCGTCATAACCAAAATATCTATCAGAAAAAAAAATATGACCAGACACTTCACCGGCTAAGGGTGCTTTAATTTCCTTCATCTTAGCTTTTATAAAAGAATGTCCAGTTTTCCACACAACAAGATTACCTCCTAATTTATTTATTTCCTCATTTAAAATCTCTGACGTTTTAACATCTACTATAATTTGGGCACCTGGTAAATTTTTAAGTACTGTCCTAGACAATAAAGCTAAAATTTGATCTCCCAAAATTATTCTTCCCGTTCCAGTTACAACTCCTACTCTGTCCCCATCACCATCAAATGCAACGCCTAAATTAAAATTATTAGCTTTAACAAAATTTATAAGTTGCAGTAAATTTTTAGGATCAGTTGGATCGGGATGATGTGCAGGAAAATTTCCATCGATTACGGAATTTAATAAAATATTTTCATTGGGAAGAAACGAAACTAATTTTGATAATATATTACCCGTGGCTCCGTTACCTGAATCCCATGCTACTTTAATATTTTTTTTTATATCTCCAATATTGGTAGCATTAATTAGGGTATCTATGTATTGTCTCTCTATAGATTTACTAATTACTGTACCTGCTTTATTATCATCCCATATTCCACTTTTAGCTCTTTCGCCTAGGTTTAAGATATCTTCTCCAAAAAATGAATCTTTCCCCAACATAAACTTGAATCCATTATATTCGGAAGGATTATGTGATCCCGTTATCATAATTGCTCCTTCTGCTTGAAAATGATGAGAAGCAAAATAAAGCATAGGGGTAGGCCCTAGTCCAATATCAATAACATTTGCCCCTGAAAATTTTAATCCAGCTATTAAAGCCTTAGCCAGCTTGGGCGATGATAACCTTCCGTCTCTACATACTACCACCTTACTTTTATCATCAGAGTTCACTAATGAAGCAAAAACTTTTCCTATTACCTCCGCATCTTTCTCATTAAGAGAGTCCCCTACTACCCCTCTTATATCATAAGCTCTTAGTATATTTTTATTTAAAATATGACTATCTGACATTATGATTCAATTTTTCCTCTTCCTATACTTATATATCTTATTCCAGCACTTTTCATTTGTTCCTCTCTATAAATATTTCTTAAATCTATTACCAAAGGATTTTTAAGAACTGATTTTACTTTGTTTAAATCTAAAGCTCTAAATTCATTCCATTCTGTTATTATGACCATAGCATCAGTTCCTCTAATACAAGCAAAGGTATCAGTACACCAACTAACATTTTTAAATTGTTCCATTTTTCTTGCATTTTCCATTCCTACAGGATCATAAATTTTTACATTATTGCAAAGTCTCACAAGCTCTGGAACAATAACTAATGACGGAGAATCTCTCATATCATCAGTATTAGGTTTAAAAGTTATGCCAAGTATAGCAATATTTTTTTTACTTAAATCCCCGACAGATTTTTGAATTTTTTTCACCATATTCAATTTGCGTTCTTCATTAGATAAAATTACGCTTTCAACTATTCTGATCCTAGTTTTTATTTGTTTCCCTATTTCTACTAATGCTCTTGTATCTTTGGGAAAACAGGAACCCCCAAATCCAGGCCCAGGGTGCAAATATTTTAAACCTATTCTTTTATCTAAACCAATTCCTTTTGCGACTTGTTGCACATCAGCACCAATTTTTTCACAAATATCAGCTATTTCATTAATAAAAGTAATCTTAGTTGCTAAAAAACTGTTTGAAGCATATTTTATCAATTCTGCCGTTTCTATGCTCGTAAATATGATCGGTGTTTCTCTTAAATTTAAAGGTCTATATAATTCCTGTAATATTGTCCTGGCAGAATCTGATTCTGTCCCACAGATCACCCTATCTGGTCTCATAAAATCTTCAATAGCAGACCCCTCTCTTAAAAACTCTGGATTTGAAGCAATATTAAAGTTTTTTACTGGTTTTAGATCAGGCCTAAAATCTTGTATAACTTCTTCTATTTTTCTGCTAGTACCAACTGGAACCGTTGATTTTGTAACTATAAGTATAGGATTGTCATCTACATTGATATTTTTTGCTATATCTTTTACGGCATCAAATACATATGAAAGTTCTACTTTTCTCTTTCCTAAAATTGAAGGAGTTCCAACAGCTATGAATACTGCATCAATATTTCGAAAGTTTTCGGGAAGTTTAACAGAAAACTTAAGTCTCTTAGCTAAAACATTTTTTTCTACTAATTTATCTAAACCCGGCTCATATATAGGTATTTTACCCATATTTAAGTCCTCAATTCTATTATCATTGTGATCAACGCACATAACATTAAAACCAAATTCAGAAAAACATGCGCCAGATACTAAACCTACATATCCAGCCCCTATAATAACTATATTCATTTTTCAATAATCCTTTTTGAGAAATTTTTGCAATATTTTAGTCATATCTTTTTTATATAAATCCTCTTTGAGTGCTGCAAATACTTGTGCCTCAATTGCTCCCATAACATTTCCACAATCAAATCTTTTTCCTTCAAACTTATATCCTAACACTCTTGATGTATTGATTGAATTCTTTAGGGCATCCGTTAACTGAATCTCTCCTCCTACTCCAGTTTGTTTTTTTGATAACTCTTCAATAATATTATAGGATAACACGTATCTGCCTATTATAGCCAAATTAGATGGAGCTCTTTTTATACTAGGTTTTTCCACGATATCCTGGATAGTCATAATATCATTTGTTTTTTGATTATCTGTTTTTATAATTCCGTACTGATTTACTCGATCCATGGAAACTTCTTGTATCCCGATTACAGATGTTTTGTGTTTTTTATATATATCTACTAACTGCTGAATACATGGAGTTTTGGAAAAAACTAAATCGTCTGGCAACACAACAGCAAAAGGCCCATCTATATATTTTCTGGCACACCAGATAGCATGCCCTAAACCTAGAGGTCTTTCTTGAAAAACTTTAAATATATTATTTTTAGGAATTCTATTTTTGGTGATAACTTCCAGAAATTTTTTATTTTTTGATTTTAGCTCTCTTTCTAATTTACTATTTGTTTCAAAGTGCCTTGCAACTTGTAATTTTTCTCGAGATATTACAAATATAAATTTTTCAATTCCAGATTTTTTAGCTTCATCCACCGCATACTCTATCAAAGGGATATTTAAAATTGGAAAAAGCTCTTTAGCAACTGATTTAGTTGCTGGAAGAAACCTGCTTCCTAAACCTGCCACCGGAAAAACAACAGTTTTTATATTTTCAATATTTTTCATAAATCCTCTAAAAATATAGTAATTAATATTGATAGTACATAATTATTAAATTTCTATTAAATCTTCTATATATATCTGTACTCTCTCATTTCCACCCCATTTAGAAAGTTTAAATTTTCCTATAACATGAAAATTATGTTTATTTAATAATGCTTTACCCAATTTTGTTCCAACGCTTCTAAAAGCTATACCATTTATCCTAGTCTTACTGGAATCAGATATAGAACAATTTATATGATTTTCACCCACTACTTTTGATCCAAATATTAAGGCATTTTGAATAATGAAACATGGTTCAGGATTTCCTGAGCCATATGGCTCTGCTTTTTGTAATTGCTTATATAAATCAGGATTCAAACCACTTACAGAAATTGATAAGTCCACCCATCTCAAAATATCCTTGTTTTGTAATGTATTTTTAGTAATTTTATCGTTCAAAAAAAGCTTCAGATCTGTAATTTTCTCTTCTTTAATAGTTATACCTCCTGCCATTGGGTGACCTCCACCGTTTACTAAAATTCCTGATTGTTTTGCTGCAGTTATTAGCTGCCCAATATTAATGCCAGGAACAGACCTAGCAGACCCTTTTGACAGATCTCCGCACTTTGCTATTATAATTGCTGGTTTGTTAAACTGTTCAACTATTCTACTTGCTACTATACCTATAACTCCAGGATGCCATTTTTCTGCACTTAGTATCAAAATTTCTGTATCTTCTTCAAAATTAACCATACTCCTAGCTTGGGTAAATACTTCTAACTCTAATTTTTTTCTTTCTTCATTATAATTATTCAATTGTACAGATATATTTTTTGCTTCATTAATATCATCAGTAATCAATAGTTTAGCACCTAAATTTGACTGCCCCACTCTTCCTCCAGCATTAATTCTCGGACCGAGAACATAGCCAGCATGATAAACACTAGGAAAATCATCTATTTCAGAAGTTTCGAATAGCATTTTTATTCCCAAGTTATTCATCTGTGACATTGATCTAAGTCCTTGTTTGACCAAGGCTCTATTAGGCCCAATTAAGGGGACTACATCACATATTGTCCCTAATGCAACTAGATCTAGTACACGTATTAGATTGGCCGAATTATTTTTCCCTAGTATATTTTCTTTTATTAGGTGGTTTTTGACTGCACCCGCCAGCATAAACGAAACACCTACAGCTGCTAGCATTCCTAGGCCACTGCTGTCATCTATTCTATTAGGGTTAATTACTGCAAAAGCATTAGGTAATTTAGCTTCTGGATTATGATGATCCAAAACAATTACATCTAGACTTATTTTATTTGCGTAATCTATCTCATCAAATGCAGTGGTGCCACAATCGACAGTAATTATCAATTCAGCACCAACATTTTTTAATTTATCCAGAGCAGTAATATTAGGCCCATAACCTTCTTTAATTCTATCGGGAATATATATTATTGGTTCCGTTCCAAACATCTTAAATGCTCTATACAACAATGCAGAAGAAGTTGCTCCATCAACGTCGTAATCTCCCAAAATAGCAATTTTTTGATTATATTTAAAAGCATCAGTAATTCTTTGTACTGCTTTAGACATGTCTTTCAGTAACATTGGAGAAGGTAACTCAGATTTTAACTTTGGATCTAACCACCTTTCTACTAAATGAGAATCTAATTTCTCTTGACGGCTACATGCTATCCTAGCTAAAAAATCACTAATTTCTAGATCTTGGACTAACTTATCAACCTTTCTTTCTTCTATATCTCTAAGAGCCCATTTTTTTCCCGTAACTGAAATAAAATTACTTATCATCAATAAAAGTACTATTCTCCAAAACTAGTATTTGTTTTCTTAGAAAAATCATGTGCTGCCAATATAGTTCTAACAGTTCCAGTTTTGGATCTCATTATAATAGAATTAGTAGTAGCGCCAAGATTTTTTCTTCTCACTCCTTGGAGCATCGATCCATCCGTAACTCCTGTAGCTGCAAACATCACCTCTCCATGAGCTAGTTCATGTAAGGAATAAATTTTATTAAAATCAGAAATACCTAAACCTATAGCTCTAGTTTTTTCATCCTGATTACGAAATATTAATTTCCCAGACATTTGTCCGCCAATACATCTTAATGCCGCAGCAGCTAGAACACCCTCAGGAGCTCCTCCACTTCCCATATATATATCCACACCTGTATCTTCTGTTGCAGTAGATATTACTCCCGCAACATCTCCATCAGTTATCAGCATTATTTTTGCTCCAGCCTCTCTAGTCTTAGCTATCATTTCTTCATGACGAGGCCTATTTAGAATACACACCACCAAATCGGATAAATCTACATTCTTGGCTTTAGCTAAATTTCTCAGATTAATATCGGGTTTGGATTCTAAATCAACCACATCATTGGGAAGATTAGGTCCAACAGAAATTTTATCCATATAAACATCAGGTGCATTTAAAAAACCTCCATCCACAGCCATTGCAACCACTGCGAGTGCGTTTGCACCACCAGTAGCGCAAATTGTTGTTCCTTCTAAAGGGTCTAAAGCAATATCTATTTTTGGACCTTTTCCTGTTCCTATCTTCTCTCCTATATACAACATAGGAGCTTCATCTCTCTCACCTTCTCCTATTACTACTGTTCCATCTATATCCAATCCATTTAAAGCTACTCTCATAGCGTCAACTGCTGCCTGATCTGCAGCCTTTTCGTCTCCCTTTCCCATCCAGTTGGACGCTGCCAACGCTGCTGCTTCAGTTACCCTAACTACCTCTAAAGCAAAATTTCGATCTAATTCTCCCGTCTCCTCTCTTTTTTTCATTCTATTGTCTCCAAATAATTATTTTTATATGTCTTCAACCCTTATAACCTTCGGTTCTTCCAATACTGTTTTCATCTTTCTTATAATATTTATAGCCTTATCCATACAGTATTCTTTAGTGTCGTGTGTTATAATAACAATATTTACACCAGATTGTCCCTTGTTATCACCTTCCTGTATTATTGATTCCAACGAAATATTATTTTCGTTAAGACACGAAGTAATATTTGCCAAGACTCCTCTTACATCATCAACTAAAAACCTAATATAATATGGTCCTGATCTTTCTTTTATAGATAGATACGGATATTCTGCTATATTTTCTAGTAGAATTTTTTGATTATTATTCCTATTCTTAGCAGCATTAATTATATCTGACACGACTGAAGATGCTGTGGGATCAGGGCCGGCACCTTCTCCTATAAAAGTCAATTTTTTGCTATAATTTCCAGTTAAAAATATAGCATTTAATGCTCCATTGACATGAGAAGCTATTGAACCCAACTGTATTAGGGCAGGATGTACTCGAAAATCTAGCATCTTATTTTCAAAATTAGCAATACAAAACAGTTTTATTGAATAACCTAATCTTTCAGCATAAATCATATCTAAATTGGAAATATTTTTTATTCCTTCAGTATAAATATTTTTTATTTCTGGCTTTGTTCCATATGCCAGCATACCTAAAATCGACAATTTTTGGCATGCATCAATTCCCTCAATATCGAAAGCTGGATCAGATTCTGCTAAACCTATTTTTTGAGCTCTCTTCAATGCATCATCAAAACTCGAATTACTTTCCTTCATTTCTGACAATATATAATTACAAGTACCATTTAGTATTGCTTTGATATAATTTATTTGATTTGAAGATATACCCGTATTGATGACATTTATTATAGGTATAGCTGCAGCGACTGCCGCCTCAAAATAAAATCCAGAACTTGTATTTAAAAGTATTGTATTTATTTCTAAACTATGACTAGCTAACAAGGCTTTATTCGCTGTAATTACATGTTTTCCTTTTTTTAGTGAAGACATAACTAATTTATTTGCGATTCCTTCTTCACCTCCTATTAACTCGACAACAGCATCTATATCTTTCCTTTCACTTAGATTTAATGCATCATTCTCCCAATCATATATATCAATATTTATTTTTCTACTTTTTGATCTTTTTCTTGCTGAAACTGCTGTAATTTTTATTGGAATACCAGCTTTTTTCTCGATTAAATCAGAATTATTTTGAATTAATTTTACTGTAGCTAAACCTACGTTTCCTAACCCTGCAATTCCTAAAGAAAAAAACTTTTTCATAGTATATTCCTATTCATTATTTTCGAAAAAGATTTTAATATTTCGTACTGCTTGCCTAATACGATGCTCATTTTCTACTAAACTTATCCTTACATATCCTTCACCATCAGATCCAAATCCAATTCCAGGCGATACAGCTACTTTTCCATATCTTAACAATCTTTTTGAAAACTCCAATGAACCTATTTTAATATATTTTTTGGGAAGTGGAGCCCAAATAAACATTGTACCCTCAGGAATACTAATATTATCCCAACCAATTCTTTTCAAACCACTTAAAATAGTATCTCTCCTACTAAGATAGACATTTCTAATATCATTTAAACAATCTTGAGGGCCATTTAAGGCTGCAGTTGCAGCAACTTGTACCGGGGTAAAAGCTCCGTAATCAAGATATGATTTAATTTTAGATAGAGCTTCTATTAATTTTTGATTACCACATGCAAAACCTATTCTCCATCCAGGCATAGAGTATGATTTACTGAGAGAAGAAAATTCAACTGCTATTCCTTTAGCTGCTTTTACCTGAAGAATAGATGGTGGCGGAGTATTAAAATAAATTTCAGCATAGGCTATATCAGACAAAATATAAACTTCGTATTTTTTACAGATCTTCACAACTTCCCCAAAAAAATCTAAACTTGCGAAAGTAGTAGTGGGGTTGTTTGGATAGTTTAAAATGAGAGCCTTAACTTTACTTTTTGAAGAAGAAACTATTTCGTTTAGTTTAGATAAAAATTTTTCATCTGGATTGCTTTTCAATGATGAAACTACTGCACCAGCTATTATAAACCCATACGGATGAATGGGATAACTTGGGTTTGGAACTAACACTTCATCTCCATCGGATGACATAGCAGAGGCTAAATTGGCTAAACCTTCTTTAGATCCTAGTGTTACAATTACTTCTTTTTGAGGATTTAAATCAACATTAAACCTTCTTTGATAATACTTCGATTGGGCTTTCCTTAATCCCAAAATTCCTTTTGATATTGAATATCTATGAGTTTTTGAATCTTTTACGGTTTCACATAATTTTTCTACAATATGCTGGGGAGTAGCTAAGTCAGGATTTCCCATACCAAAATCTATTACGTCTTCTCCCCTAGAACGCTCAAAAGCTTTCATGGTATTTATCTCAGAAAAAACATATGTAGGTAAACGAGAGATTCTCTCAAACTTGTGCTTAAATGTCATATTTTTTCCTTAGAAAAAAATTACTTATTTTAAAATTTTTACTCTCAAAAAATCATCTCTATGAAAATTTTCATAGTTAATTTGAATATAACTTGGGTCTACCTCGTAAGATAAAAGTTTAGCCTGAATTAGTTCTATAACTTCTAAAGTTTCTAAAATATCTCCTTCAGACACAATTTTAATTTCAAATTTCTCATAAATTTGTGCCTGTGCAATATAGTATAGCCTTTCTATATCCCTATCTGTTAAAGTATATCTATTATCTTCGAAATCAATAATAGCTATAATTTTAAAATCTTCATTATTTTCATTATTTTTTAGATCAGTCTCTGAAAATTCATTTTCCATCTTCACTATAGCTGCGAGAGTATTAGAAGATATAGGCCTTATATCACCGGGAGTAGCATAGTGGGGTTTTGTATCAAAGGACCATTCATAAAAAGAATTTATCTCATCTAGAATTTCTTTTCCTTCATTTTCGCATGCAGCCATCAAACACTGAATACCTATTAAACATAAAAAACAAACTACTTTATGCATATCTAATTTTACCTAATTGATAAATTTTATAAAATTTATACATTTATTAAACCAGAAAATTTATTTTTAAGGAAAAATTACTCCCTGCATCAGTCCCTCTTTTTCTTCATTACCCAACATGACATTCATATTTTGTATTGCTTGGCCAGATGCTCCTTTAACTAAATTATCTATTACTGAAATTATTATGGTTTGATTACTATGACTATCATAAAAAACCCCTATATTACAGAAGTTACTCCCTCTTACATCATGAGTGGATGGAACTATATTATTACCGAGAACTGAAACAAACATTTCATTATCATATTTTTGTTTTAAACAATCTTTTACATCATCTAATTTATAATTATCCTTAATATCTATATAAATTGTAGATAAAATACCTCTCTTAATAGGCAATAAATGCGGAGTAAAAGATACTCTGATATTATTCTTATTCGAACACTTTACGAGCTGTGACTCAATCTCTGGTCTATGCCTATGATTTGTCACTGCATAAGCGGAGAAACCATCGGAGACTTCGGTAAACAATGAAGAATCCTTTAGCGTTCTTCCTGCACCAGAGACACCTGATTTAGAATCCACAATAATATTTTCTTGGCCTATAATACCATCTTTAATTAAAGGCATCAGCGGAAGTAAAACAGAAGTAGGATAACAACCTGGATTAGCTACCAGCCTTGTTTTTTTTATTTTATCTCTATAAATTTCAGTTAAACCATAAACTGCTGTTTTTTGTAATTCTATAGCTTCATGTTTTCTATCATAAGTTTCTTCATATAATTCAACATCATCAAACCTAAAATCAGTGGATAAGTCGCATATTTTAACATTTTCTGGAATATTATTTATAATACTTTGGCTTTCACCATGAGGTACACAGCAAAACACCGCATCTATATTGTTATAATTTACATCCTCTACCTTTACTAATTTAGGGAGATCATAAGTATTTAAATGTTGAAAAATATCAGTAATATCACCACCAGCTCTTGAATCCGCAGTGAGAGAAGCAATTCTAAATTTTGGATGGGATAATAATAATCTAATCAGCTCTACTCCAGTATAACCAGTTGCCCCAATTACAGCAACATTTACAGCTTCTTTATAAATTTCATTTTTTAACATAAATCTTCTCCATAAATACTTCTATATGCTTATCAAAAATATAGCAAAAAAAAGCGGCTGTGAAATTAACAACCGCTTTGCATAAAAAACTAAATTTTCTATCTTTTTGAAAATTGAAAACTTCTTCTAGCCTTAGGTCGCCCATATTTTTTTCTTTCTACTCTTCTAGCATCTCGTTTAATAAATCCCGCAGCTTTTAGCACGCTTCTAAGCTCGGGTTCAAACTCAGTTAAGGCTTTAGTTACTCCATGTCTTAAAGCGCCGGCCTGTCCACTATGGCCTCCTCCTCTAACTGTGCATTTAATATCATAAGTCTGTGCACGCGAAGTTGTCTCTAAAGGCTGAGCAATTATTAATCTATGAGTTTCCCTCTCAAAATACTTTTCACATTCAAGGCCATTTACCATTATCTTCCCAGTACCTAACTTCATCCAAACTCTAGCAATTGAAGATTTTCTTTTGCCCGTGGCATAAGATCTTCCATGCTTATCCAAATTAGGTATACTCTTAGCATTGTCGTTTGCAGATATTTCCTTATCCGCAGTTATTTCATTATTATTCGTATTACTTTTTTGTGCTACATCATTATCTATCATTATAAATCTCTTTTATTTTTTCTATTCATAATTCCCAGGTCAATCAGTTCAGGATTTTGTGCTTCATGAGGATGTTTGTCACCAGAATATACATGAAGTTTTGTTAATTGTTGTTTTCCAAGTGGACCTTTAGGCACCATCCTCTTTACTGCTAATTGAATTACTTTATGTGGATTTTTTCCTTCCAAAATATCTGAATATGATCTTGACTTTATGCCACCAGGATAACCGGTGTGCCAGTAGTGCAAATGATCATTTAGTTTATTACCAGTTATTTTAATTTTTTCAGCATTGACTACTACTACGTTGTCTCCACAATCAATATTTGGAGTAAAAATAGCTTTATGCTTACCTCTAACATAATTAGCCAAAATTACAGCTAGTCTTCCTAAAACTAAGTTTGTAGCATCTACCAAATACCATTTTCTAACCACTTCCGATGGACGTGCAACATATGTTTTCATTAAACATTTTCCTATAAGGTAATAAAACTATTAAACCTAACCAAGGCTGGAGTATGCCTAAAAGTATAGCCCTGTCAATACAGTATTATAAAATAATTAAAGAAATATAATAAATATCACTTTAACAAAATGGTGTTACATTATAAGGTATCTTAAATTAAAATTTTTATTCAATTTTCTTGGTTAAAACTTAGACTGGGTAAAGAATTGGTTATAGAAAATAAAGTATTAAATAAAAAAGAACAAGTAGTTCTATATGAGGAACAAAAAGGTGTTGCAATTGTTACACTGAACAGACCTGAACAACACAATGCTCTATCAAAATCATTGTTAAAAAGCTTGGAATCTATTTTTGAAAGCATAAAGGGCAATGATAATATTAAATCTGTAGTAATATTCGCTAATGGCCCTAGTTTCTGTTCGGGTCACGACTTAAAGGAAATGAGACAAAAATCAAGCAAATATGAATATAAGGAACTATTCGAGTTATGTAGCAAAGTTATGACAAACATAGTAAGGTTGCCCAAGCCAGTTATAGCTGGGGTTCAGGGAACTGCCACTGCTGCGGGTTGTCAACTAGTTGCAAGTTGTGACTTAGCAATAGCATCTAAGAATTCTAAATTTGCAACACCTGGCGTAAATATAGGTTTATTTTGTTCCACTCCAATGGTTGCTCTATCTAGAAACGTACACAGAAAACATGCCATGGAAATGCTTCTTCTAGGAGATTTAATTGATACTGATAAGGCCATAGAAATTGGATTAATAAATCGGAGTGTAAAATCTGAACACCTTAAAGAAGAAACACTTAGTTTAGCCTTTAAAATAGCTTCTAAATCATCAACTGTTGTGGCTATAGGAAAAGAGGCTTTTTATAAACAGTTGGAAATGGATTTAGAACTGGCCTACAAATACACAACTAAAACTATGACCCTAAATATGCTTGAACAAGATGCTATAGAAGGAATGAGTGCTTTTATAGAAAGAAGACCCCCAAACTGGAATAAAAAATAGGTTAACCCAAAATGATGAATATCTTGAAAGAAACTGAATATGATGATCAATATATTATTAATATATTACAAAGAACTAAAACTATTGCTATTATTGGTCTTAGCAGCAATTGGAACCGCCCATCATATTTTGTTGCCAAATATTTAATTGATAGAGGATATAAAATTTTTCCAGTAAATCCTCATCAAAAAGGAAATACAATATTAGGAAAAAAAGTTTTCTCTAGTTTAGAGGAAATAAAAGAAACAATTGATATGGTAGACATATTTAGAAGTGGTAAAGAAGCACTAGGCCTCGTGAAGGAGGCATTAAAAATTAAAGCTAAGACTATATGGATGCAAATTGGTGTTTCAAATAAAGAAGCTGAAAAATTATGTAAGAGAAAAGGAGTGGAAATAGTAATGAATAGATGCCCAAAAATTGAATATTGTAGATTATCCGGTGAACTTGGATGGGCAGGTATTAATTCGGGATTATTTCATAATAAAAGAAGAATAATTAGACCTATTTATAATTTTTAAAATGGCCGTACCTAAAGACAAACACAATTTTGAAACACGAACTATCCATGCAGGAGCAGCACCAGATCCTACTACTGGCGCAAGGTCTACGCCGATTTACCAGACCACCGCATATGCTTTTGACAGCACAGAACATGCAGCATCATTATTTAACTTACAAAATTTCGGATTTATTTACAGTAGACTAACAAATCCCACCGTTTCCGTCCTAGAAGAACGTTTAGCAAATCTAGAGAATGGCAGAGCAGCAGTGGCTTGCTCTACTGGGCATGCTGCTCAGTTGTTAGCTTTACATCCTTTAATGAACCCTGGAGATAGATTAATCGCCTCTAGAAATCTTTATGGAGGATCTATAACACAATTTAGTCATTCATTTAAAAGATTTGGCTGGGGAGTAGATTTTGTTGATGGAACCAATCCCAACAATTTTTCTAAAATTATAACCCCTAAACACAAATGTATCTTTATAGAAAGTCTATCAAATCCAGGAGGAGTAATATTAGACATAGAAAAAATTTCTACAATTAGTAAAAAACATCAAATTCCTCTTATAGTAGACAACACTATGGCAAGTCCTTATTTATGTAATCCTTTTAAATGGGGAGCGGACATCATTACTCATTCTATGACTAAATTTATAGGTGGACATGGAAATTCCATGGGAGGAATTGTCATAGAAAGTGGAAATTTTGACTGGTTAGCAAGCAAAAAATTTACCTCTCTGACTGGTCCTTCAGCATCTTATCACGGGTTAATTTTCGCTGAAACATTCGGAGATTTTGCATATTCCATGAAATTGAGAGCTGACTCCTTAAGAGATTTAGGATCATCATTATCTCCTACAAACGCATTTTACTTTATAACTGGTTTAGAAACTCTTCATATAAGAATGGAAAGACATTGCAAAAACGCATATAAGATAGCAAATTTTCTTGAAAAACATAATAAAATCGCATGGGTTTCCTACGCAGGATTAAAATCTAGTTCCTTTGGTTTTTTAGCAAGAAAGTATATGAAAAAAGGAGTTGGTCCTGTATTTACTTTCGGTGTTAAAAAGGGGTTTTCAGGAAAAAAAATAATAAGTAACGTAAATATTTTTTCTCATGTAGCAAATGTTGGAGACACAAGAAGCCTTATTTTACACCCTGCATCTACAACCCATAATCAATTAACAGAAGATCAAAAAATAGCTGCAGGTTCAGGACAGGAAGTTATAAGACTTTCGATTGGTTTAGAACATGCTGATGACCTAATAGAGGACTTAGATAATTCTCTTAAGAATATTTAATTATTAATTAATCACAAGTTCATACGTATCTATTAGGAGCCATTTCTTCCATCACTTCAACTTCTGGACGACCATCTAAAAATTCAGTCATAGCCTTACCATTTTCTTTATAATGAGTAGTTGTTGTGTGGTATTCTAGAGCCTCTTTATTTTTATAGCCTTCCATAAAAGTATATAAATTTTCAGATCTCCTATACAGCCTGTAAAATATATTATCTTTCTCTTCACTATTAACTAGATCTACTAATTTCTTTGCAATTTCTTCGAATTGTTTTCCTTTTCCATCCTTAGTTTTTATATTAGCAATTACGCCTATCATTTACTTTCTCCATAATATTGGAAATTTATTGAAAGCTAATAACATAAAATTCTGACT
>PTKJ01000022.1 GCA_002937675.1 Alphaproteobacteria bacterium MarineAlpha9_Bin1
CTTTGATAAAAAAAGGATTGAAGGCATCAGGAGGCATTGAAAATAATGATTTAGAAGCACTAAGAATTAGATTTCTTGAAATTTATGACGAAATTCTTTTAGAAAAGACTAAATTATTCCCGGGAGCTTTTAAAGCTATTAAAAACTTAGCAAAATTAAAATACCCTCTCGCTATATGCACTAATAAACCTGAAAAACCTGCAAAGAAAATTATCAAAGGTCTTGGGATAAAATCCTACTTTAAAATTATATCTGGTGGAGACACTTACCAGTATAGAAAACCCCACCCTTTACATCTAATTAAAACCATTAAGGCCTCAGGAAGAAGAGAGAATTTTGCTATAATGATTGGTGATAGCAAAAATGATATTGATTGTTCAAAATCTCTAGGTATCCCATCAATTATAGTTAGCTTTGGTTACAGTAATATACCTGTCAATCAAATTAAAGCTGATATGGTTTTACATAATTATAACAATTTGATAAAATATATAGAGATACTGTGTAACAAACACTTTAATTTAAGACAGTAGTATCTCAATTATAACTTATTAAAGGATTAAGACTTTGCACATAATAAAAAGCTTTGTTGTTCTTATAATTTTTTGTGTTTTGTTTTCGACGGCTTTCGCGGGACAGAAAATATATGTTTCTGGCGGTTATGCTATTAAGGGAATGGATACGGTAGCATACTTTACAAAGAATAAAGCAATAAGAGGTTCTAAAGAATTCTCTTATGAATGGGAAGATGCTATTTGGTTATTTGAAAATAAGGAACACATGGATTTATTTATAAATGATCCGGAAAAGTATGCGCCAGCTTATGGCGGGTGGTGTGCTTACGGGGTAGTTGAAAAAGGAATGCTTGTATGGAGTGCTCCACGTAGTGCCTGGGATATTATAAATAACAGACTTTTTTCCCAAGCTATGGAAGCAGCAACTAGATTTAATAAGACACAGGCAAGTATTGCTAAAGGCGATAAAATTTGGGAAAAAATAGGGCAGAAATATCCTATAAAGTTATACCTTTTTGAATCAATGTATTCATCCTCTTGGTGAATTTATTTGGATCCAGGACAGACTGCCCTTCTATAATTCTAGCTTGATCCAATAACAACCAAGCAGCATCATCAAAAATTTCATTTTTCTTCTCTTCATTATCTACAACTTTTAAAAGATTTTTTATCAAGGGGTGTGAAGGATTGATTTCAAGAACCTTTTGACTAGTAGTATCCAACTGCTGATGTTGTTTTAATAATTTTTCTAGATGCATGTCCATATCCCCCTCGCCTGCAACTAAACAAACAGCACTATCTGTCAAACGTTCTGAAGATTTTATATCTTTTACTTCTTTTCCCAGTACAACTTTTAAAGATGCAATTAATTTATCTATATTCTCTTTTTTCTCATCCTTTTTATCTTTTTTATCTGCGTCTTTTGACTTTATTTTATCTAAATCTGCTGAGCCTCTCGTTATGGACTGAAATGACTTTTCAGAATATTTTTCCACACTTGGTAGCCAAAATTCATCAACAGGATCTGTCATATATAAAACTTCTACTCCTTTTGCTCTAAAACCCTCAAGATGAGGGCTCTGAGATAACTTTTCCTTATCTTCACCGGAAAGATAATATATATAGTCCTGTCCTTTTTTCATTCTAGACACATAATCCTTTAATGAAGTTAACTTGTCGGAGTATGAAGTTTGAAAACGAGAAACTTCTAGTATTTTATCTCTGTTGGCAAAATCTTCATGAATTCCTTCCTTTAAAACTGGACCAAAAGCTTCCCAGAATTTTACATAATTATCGCTATCGTTTTCTGCTTTCTTTTTTAATTCCGAAATAACTCTTTTAATTAGAGCACTCTTAATTTTTGAAACAACCGGATTATTTTGCAACATTTCTCTACTAATATTCAAGTCTATATCATCAGTATCAATTATTCCTTTTACAAATCTTAAATAGGGAGGAATCAAGCTCTCACAATCATCAGTAATAAAAATTCTTTTGACATAAAGTTTAAGATTAGACTTTCTATCCGGATTAAATATATCAAATGGTCTAGTAGAAGGAATAAATATCAAGTTAGTATAGCTTATTATCCCTTCTGCCTTATTATGCATAATCATCCATGGATCATCATAAGCCATTCCTACATGGTGATAGAATTCTTTATATTGTTCTTCGGTAATACTTTTTTTATCTCTAGTCCACAAAGCAGAAGCACTATTAAGTACCTTTTCTTCTTTCTCTTTGGTTTTCATAACAACGGGTTGGGCAATATGATCTGAATATTTTTTTACCACAGACTCTATTCGATTTTCTTCTAAAAATTCCTTATTTTCATCATCTATAGTCAATATAATATCAGTTCCGACATTTTCTTTAGATGAAGGTTCTATTTCAAAGGAGCCTTTACCATCTGAAATCCAAGACCAAGACTGATTGATTCCGGCTTTCCGACTATGTACTATAATTTTTTTTGCTACCATGAATGCCGAGTAAAAACCTACACCAAATTGTCCTATCAATGAGGACTCAATGTCTTTAGAATTTTTATCATTATCACTTAAATTTTTTATAAAGGCTTGAGTACCAGACCTAGCTATCGTTCCCAAGGATTCAATTAATTCCTTCTTTGACATTCCTATACCATTATCGGAAATTTTTAGTTCACTTAATTTTTTTTCAATGTCTATTTTGATTTTAAACTCATCTCCATCATCGGATAGTTTAGGTTTTGCTATAGAAGCATATCTAAGTCTGTCACAGGCATCTGAGGCATTTGAAATCAATTCCCTCAAAAAAACTTCCTTTTCGCTATACAACGAGTGAGCGACAATATCTAATATTTTTCCTACTTCAGCTTGAAATGTAAACTTTTCCTTGGCCATAAAATTTATTCCAGTCATTAAATTTAGAAAGTAGTTACGCAAAAGTATAAGTGGGCATAAGATTATTAAAAAACAAGCCTGCTTAATTATTTATTGAAAAATTATAATTATTAAGCGAAAATTTGTTTTCTTTATTAAATTTTTATGCATATGGGAAAAATATAAGTGAAAATAATCAAACATGAAACAATGCACTGTAATGCTGGGTGGAGAGATTTTTCTTTTTTAAGGATTCATACAGATGAAGGAATATCTGGAATTTCCGAATATAATGAATGTTATGGAAGTCCTGGGTTAAGCCATATAATAGATCGTCTTATGATAAATTTGTTAAGTGAAAACCCTTTACATAATGAAAAAATTCACCAATTTCTATATGCAACTACTAGGCAAGCACCAGGAGGTATAGCTCAACAAGCTATTGCAGCTATAGAAAATGCAATATTAGATATAAAAGGCAAAAGTTTAAATGTACCTGTTCACACACTCTTAGGAGGAGCTATTAGAGATAAACTAAAACTGTATTGGTCTCATTGCGGGACTTATAGAATTTCAGAGAAATTTTCTAAGATAATGAATAAACCTCCAATTAAGGATCTTAGTGATTTAGTAGAAATGGGAAAAACGGTTAAATCTGAGGGCTATAAAGCCCTCAAAACTAATATTTTCACTTTTAATGGAACTCCAAGATTAGAAATGCAAGGGTTTGGCAAAACAGAAGGATGGCCAGAATTAAATGTTAGTTCTAAAATCATAGATTCGCTTCTAAAACAGATTGATGCTCTAAGAGATGGAACAGGAAATGAAATAGGAATTCATCTCGATTTAAATTTTAATTTTAAAATTGAGGGCTACCTTCAAATTACGAGAGCTTTAGATGACCTTAATTTAGCATGGTTTGAAATCGACCTCTACCACCCCAAGGGTCTTAGACAGATTAGAGATGCTACCAAAACCCCAATAGCTTCTTGTGAGTCACTTTTTGGTCTCAGGGAATTTAGACCATTTTTTGAAGAAGGTTCGATGGATGTAGCCATCATTGATATACCGTGGAATGGAATTTGGTTGGGAATGAAAATTGCAGCTATGGCGGAAGCCTATGAAGTAAATGTAGCACCTCATAATTTTTATGGTAACTTATCAACTCTTATGAGTGCCCATTTTTGTGCAGCTGTCCCTAATTTTAGAATTATGGAGATTGATCCTGATGATGTTCCTTGGAAAGACGATATATTAACTTGGAAACCAGAAATAATTGATGGGGAATTAACTGTCCCCAATAAACCTGGATGGGGAGCTGAGCTTAATGAAGAAACATTAAAAGCACACCCACCTAAATTTGTTAATAAGACAATTAATATAAGTTAAGCTGTAAAAATACATAATGATAATTTCAAGTTTAGATACGATCATTGTAGACTTGCCTTTTAAAAATCCTGGCCCACCTTCTGGATTTGGAGGTAAGGAATGGACTACCATCACTTCTCTTCTGGTTAGAATAGAAACAGATAAGGGAATTGTTGGATGGGGAGAAGCCTTTGGGTTTAATTGTGTTACCTCTACTGAAAAAACTATTCAAGACTTAATAAAGCCTTTGTTAATAGGATGTAAAATAGAAACTCCTCAAGATATAGAGGAAATTTCAAACATGCTACAATTAAAACTCCATATATTTGGTAGATACGGAATAACTATTTTTGCTATTTCAGGAATTGATATAGCGTTATGGGATATTTGCGGAAAGAGTAATAATAAGCCCATAGCAGAACTTTTGGGTGGGATAAAATCTCAATCATTAACAGCATATGCAAGTTTATTTAAGTATGATATAGCAGATGATACAAAAAATGTATCCTTAAGAGCATTAGAAGACGGCTACAATATTATCAAACTCCATGAAAATTTAATAGAACCCATAGAAGCAACAAGAAATGCTATTGGAAATAATGTTAAACTGATGGTGGATGTAAATTGTGCATGGAAAGAAGAAGATATTTCCAAAATATTGCAACAATTATTGGATTGTAAACTTTATTGGCTAGAGGAACCTATTTGGCCTCCAGAAAATTTTCAAGGACTTGCGAATTTAAGAAAACAGGGATTAGTGATCTCCACAGGAGAAAATGCCTGTACTCATTGGCAATTTAAAGAAATAATTACCCAAAAAGCTGCAGATATTATTCAACCAAGCGTTACAAAGGTAGGGGGAGTAACTGAAATGAAAAAAATTTCTCAATTAGATCTTACTAAAGTTAGAATGGTTCCTCATGCTCCCTATTTTGGACCAGGATTTGTCGCTACTCTGCACGTGTTGACTGCACTGAGCCCTAATAGCGAGATAGAGCGCCTTTATATGGATTTAGAACAAGATTTATATAAGGGATTAAGTAATATTGATAGCAAAGGAAATATTTTTGTTCCTACTGATCCGGGCCTGGGAATGGAACCCGATCTAGAAGTAATAAACTCATGCCAAAGAAAATAATTAAGAAGTTATTATGGCTTTAGCCCAAGGAGAAGGAATATAGGCAGCACCATACCTTCTGCCCTCTATATCCATGACTGCATTTGGACATGCAAATAATCCTGAAAAAACAGTATCTTGAGTAGAAAAAATATCATTTTTATTTTTAAGAGAATCTATAATATCATTACTTAGAGAGTTATTAACCAATACTTGATCCGTTCCACTTACATCTACCCTAGGTTGATTAAAAGCATCGTTTAAACTCATGTTATAATCATAAATAAAAGAGATTAATTGAAAAACTGCTGGGAAAATTTTTCTTCCACCAGAGGCCCCCAAAGCTAAATTTTTCCCTTTTTTTCCTAATACCACAACAGGACACATATTACTCAGAGGCTTGGCATTAGGCTTTATAGAATTTGGATGATTAGGTCTGGGATCAAACCACATGATACCGTTATTCATTAAAATACCTGATTTAGGCAACACAACCTTGCTTCCAAATACAGATAACAATGTCTGAGTAAGAGCAACCATATTCCCTTTCGAGTCAACTACTGATAGATGAGTTGTACAACTATTATCATTTTCATGTCCCATCATTTTGAGCCTTTGAGCATATGTATTCTTTAAAACATCTACATATTTTAAGTAATCTCTACTTTCAGGTTTAATAGAAGTTGGAGTCCACGATTGTAGGTCTTTAAGCGCATCGATTAATGTCGGACCAGCATTTAGCCCAGAAACCACATTTACTTCAGAGTCCTTATACATAAGTTTTTGGCAATCATTTACTGAAGCTTTATAATGTGAAAGATCTTCTCTTGAGATATTGGATTCTATATTTTCAAGATCTTCAGCTATTGTTTCGGCTAAAGCTCCATTATAGAAACTATCTGGCCCTTCCTCCTTTAGAATATTATATGAATTATGCAAAGAGTCATTTTTTACAGTAATAAGATTTAATGGATCCTCACTACAGGGAGGCAATCCATTGGATAAAAAAATATTTCTAGAAGATTCAAATTTTTTCAAATCATTAGAAGCTAAAGCTATTCTGAGTGTAGTATGCCAATCCACTAACATTCCTCTACTAGACAAAATACACGAAGGCTCTATTAACTCTTTCCAACTCATTGTGCCAAAATTTTTCAATGCCAGTGAAATCCCAGAGATATAACTAGGAACAGCCATAGACAGAGTTCCTTTCATATTTGCTTCGTTTTCCAGATTAGGCCAACCAAATAGATCTTTGTCTTCACCAGATTCTGATAAAATATAATCATTCGTATTCAAATTAGCAGATGATTGAACACCAAAATCTATGCCAAAACATTTTTGCTTTTCTGCGTTATAATAAATCATAAAACCACAACCACCGATTCCACTCATCCATGGCTCCACTACACCTAAAGCAAGACCCATTGCTATTGCTGCATCTACTGCATTTCCTCCAGAATTCAGAATATCAGCTCCTATATCAGAAGCTTCATAGTGATGGCTAGTCACTACTCCTGCTTTTGAATTAACAGATGACTTGTTGATTTCCCAGTTTTCAATAACTTTCATTTTTTCCCAGTAATTATAATTTTTCTTATTTTGCTATATTATATTATGTATTAACCTTATTGAATTATATAAATAAATTAAAGGCTAATTCTATGGATTTAAATCTAAATAATAAAACGGCATTAATAACTGGGGCTTCTAAGGGTATTGGAAAAGCAATTGCTCAATCTATGGCAGAAGAAGGATGCAATCTAGTAATTACTGCTAGGAGTGAAGATAAACTTAAGGAATTAAAAACAGAAATTCAAAAACAACACAATGTTTCAGTTGATGTCTTTTCTATTGATTTATCCCTTAAAAATTCTACAGAAGAATTAACAAAATTTTGTGATAAAATTGATATTTTAGTAAATAATGCAGGTGCAATTCCTCCTGGAAATTTGTCAGATATAAACGAAGATATATGGAGAGAATCATGGAACTTAAAAGTGTTTGGATACATTAATCTGTCGAGATTAATGTATGATAAAATGAAAAAACAAAACCATGGTGTTATATTAAATATTATTGGTTCGGCTGGCCAAAAACCAATGTACAACTACATTGCTGGATCTACTGGTAATGCTGGATTAATGCATTTTACTAAATCTTTAGCCGCTGGTAGTTGCAATGATGGAATAAGAGTATTAGCAATAAATCCAGGTTTAACTGCTTCGGATAGAATGGTAACAATGATGCGTTCTCAAGCAGAAAAAAAATTAGGTGACCCAGATAGGTGGGAAGAACTTTTAAAAGACCTGCCTTTTGAACGAGCCGCTAAGTCAGAAGAAGTAGCCGACCTTGCAACATTTTTAGTTTCTCCAAGATGTAGCTATATATCAGGAACAGTTATTACGATCGACGGAGGAGCAGCTAATCAATAGGTAAAGAATGTGTTTATGAATAATACAGGCCTAAACTGGGAAAACTTAAAAAATTGGTTAAATACTAGATCTTTAAAGCTAGATTTATCTTTCAAGCCTGAGAGATTTAAGAAAGGTATGGGTAATTTAAACTACAAAATATTATTAAATGAAAAATTTGCTGTAATAAGAAGACCTCCCTTAGGACCCCTTCCTCCAGGTGCAAATGACATGAAAAGAGAACATACTGTTATGAGTGCACTAAGCAAAAAACTTTATTTAGTCCCTAATTCCCTCATTTTATGTGAAGATCCACAAATATTTGGAGCACCATTCCATATAATAGACTTCATGGAAGGAGAAACTATTGACGGAGGTATGCTTCCTGCAAAATGGAATAATAAAGATACAGCCAAACATTTAAGTAAAATTTTAATAGAATTACTTGTAAAGCTACATGCAATTAACCCGGAATCTTTGGGTTTAGAAAGTTTTGGAAAACCACAGGGGTTTTTAGATAGACAACTCAAAGGTTGGTATAACAGAGGTTGCATTGCTCAAAATAACAACCCCTCCAAAATCATGACTGATCTTTATAATATGTTAAATGACAATAAGATTCCTGAGGAAAAAGAATACGTGATCCTACATAATGATTTTAAATTAGACAATATAATGGTTTCTTCATCGCAAAATAATTCTAACTTACAACCAACTGCCATCTTAGATTGGGATCAGGCGACGAAAGGACATCCCCTTTATGATCTTGCCACTCTATTATCTTATTGGACGACAACTGATGATACAACTTCAATGAAACTACTTAAACAAATGCCTTCAGCTCAAGAGGGTTTTTTAGACAGATCAGAAGCTCTAAAACTTTATGCAGAACTTTCTGGCAGAAATATGAAAAATTTTAATTGGATATATACTTTATCTCTTCTAAAACTAGGGGTAGTATTCCAACAACTCTATGCACAATTCCAACGCGGAACTGCAACAGATATAAGATACAAAGATTTTGGTAAGATTGCAGAAGCAGCATTTGAACGTGGAATTAAAAGTGCAAAAAATAAAGACTATATATAATTATTTGAAAGAAAAAAAATGATTGATTTTACTATTCCAGATGAAATTGAAAAATTAAAAGAAACTACACAAAAATTTATTTTTGATACGGTAATTCCTATGGAAAAAGATCAAAGACAAGACAATCATGGACCTCACGATACTCTCAGGAAAGAACTAAACGAGAAAGCAAAAAAGATTGGACTCCTATCACCTAGTGTAGGAAAAAAATGGGGAGGTTTAGGACTAGATATGAGAGGAATGTCTGTTATTTTTGAAGCGTCAGGTTATTCCTTATTAGGACCACAAGCAATGAACTGTTCTGCACCAGATGAAGGTAACATGCATCTGCTTGAAATAGTTGCTAATAAAGATCAAAAAGAAGAATGGTTAAAACCTTTAGCAGCTGCAAAAATAAGATCATGTTTTTCCATGACCGAACCTTCTCCAGGAGCAGGATCTGATCCTTCAATGCTACAAACAACAGCAATGCGTACTAAAAAAGGCTGGATAATTAATGGAGAAAAATGGTTTATAACAGGTTTTAATGGAGCAAAACTTAATATTATTATGGCAAGAACCTCTGAAAAAATTGAAAAAGGTACAGGCGCCACTATGTTTCTTGTTAATAATACTGATCCTGCAATTATTAAACTTAGAACTCAAAATTCCATGGAATCTTCCTTCGTCGGTGGACACTGCCAAATACAGTTTAAAGATCTTAAAGTTTCAGATGATCAAGTACTTGGTAAAGTAGGATTAGGGTATAAATACGCTCAAGTAAGATTAGCACCCGCAAGACTTACCCACTGCATGAGATGGCTAGGAGCAGCTCAAAGAGCGCATGATATAGCTATTTCTTACGCTTCCAAGAGGTATGCTTTCGGAAAAAAAATTGGAAATCATGGAGGATTGGCATTCCAGCTATCTGATAGTGAGATAGATATCTATCTTAGTAGATTATTTATTTATAACACTGCATGGCTTCTAGACCAGGGAAAGGAAGCAAGAAATGAATCCAGTATGTCAAAAGTTTTTTGTTCAGAAGCAGCATTTAGGGTAGTTGATAAAGCAATGCAAACTTTGGGCGGCATGGGAGTAACGGATGATACTGTTGTAGAACGTTTGTTCAGAGAAATACGCCCCTTTCGAATATATGACGGACCCTCAGAAGTGCATAGATGGGCTATAGCAAAAAGATTAATGAAAAATATGGAGGGAAAAAATATTTTCTAGAATTAAACAATAATTTCATCTGATCTCTTATACTCAATATATTTTGCAGTATCAGAGGAAACAGCTTCCCCACAAAGCATAGAAACTACTGTAAATGCCATATCTATACCGGATGAGACTCCTGCAGAAGTAATTACTCCGTCTTTAACTACTCTTTCAGTTGTCATTATTTTCGTTGATGAACTTATCTTTTTTAATAAACTTAATGCCCCCCAGTGGGTAGTTGCTTTCTTATTTTCTAAGATTCCAGCTTTTGCTAATAACAATGACCCAGTGCATACAGAGGTTACTAATGAAGCTAGATTCGAAATATTTTGAATCCATTCTATAGTCCTTTTGTTCTCAATTAAAATTCTAGTACCCATACCTCCAGGAACGACAAGAATATCTATCTTAGGATTATCTAAAAAATTGTAGTTAGCTATTATTTTTAATCCCCCAGATGCAACAATTGTTTTTTCTGATTGCGATACTGTAAAAACCTCAAAAGGTGCAGTTTTTTTACTTAATCTACTTTCAAGACCAGGATTCATTCTAGTTCTGGAAAAAACCTCATAAGGTCCACTAAAATCAAGAACATCCACTTCATCAAATATGAAAATACCTATATTTTTTTTAACTACCATTCTTCTATATCTGGTCTAACTTCTATATCAAAAGACCAGGCTGACCTTTCTTGATGAGCAACATGATAAATTTCTTCTGCTATATCTTTAGGTTGAGCAAAAAATATGTCAGGTTTATTTTTTTGTCTTTCTATCCTGTTTCTAGTCCAAGGTGTATTTATAGATGCATCTACCATAACATAAGCTACGTGAATTCCCTTTGGTCCAAAATCTCTAGCCATAGATTGTGCTAATATTCTTTGTGCCGCTTTAGTAGGAGCAAAATATGGAGTCTCTGCAATACCTCTCTTAGCCGCAGTATTTCCTGTGACAATTATAACTCCCTTTTTTGCCTCAAGCATATCTGGCACTACTTCTAAAGCTATGTAGAGCAATGAAGTGGTATTTATCCTGAAATTTTGCTCTAACCATTCGGGTTTTCCATTTAATAAATTATCAAAGTTTCCTTTTACCGCATTATGAATGAGTACTTGAGGTGGTCCCATATCATTTTTGATTTTTTTACAGGTATTAACCAATAAATTTAAATCAGATACATCACACTCATAACCTTTTGACCCTTCCAGTTCTTCCTCTAGTCTCTTGAGTCTATCATTGGACCTGGCCAACATAGCAATTCTATAACCTCCTTTAGCAAACCTCTTTGCTGTATACCCACCTGTACCCTCACCTACTCCAGTTATCATACAAACCGGTCCAGAATCTGCCATATACAAAATCTCCAAAAAAAAACATTAAAATATTAACATAAATAATGTTAAAACAATTAAGCAATAAAATATTTATTAATTTGAATACTTAACTTTTATGAAATGGTCATGGAATCCAAGTTAGAAATAAAAAAAAGATTACACAAATTATTTGCAGATAAAAAAACTGATTGTGCAAAAAGTATATATATGAATCCTGTAAACCAATATATCGACTTAGACAGGTTTGATCAGGAAAAAGAAGAAATATTTAAAAATCAGCCGATCTGCATTGGGACTTCTTCTTTAATTCCTAATATAGGAGATTGGTTCACCGTTGAAATTGTCGATCATCCAATATTGGTAGTAAGGGATAAAGACAAAAAAATAAACGCCTATTTAAATATTTGTAGTCATCGAGGATCTAAACTAGCAGAAGGGAACGGGAACACAGCAAAGGTTTTCAAATGTCCTTATCATTCTTGGACGTATTCTTTAAATGGTGAACTTATTGCTAGGCCACGAGAAGATTCATTCAATCAAATACCCAAAAACAAGTGTAATCTTAAAAGCATAGAATTGAGAGAACAGAGTGGCTTATTGTGGGTACAACTTACAAAAAATGCAGTAAAAGAAAGTGAAAAATATTTTAAAGAATTAAATACTCTTATCGACCATTATAATCTTACTAATTACCACTACTTTAAAACAGGGATAATGAAACCTAAAATTAACTGGAAATTAGCAGTAGATACTTTTCTAGAATTGTATCATATAGCTCATCTTCACCCTGACACTTTATCTAATATTATTAAGGGCGATACTTGTATGTTTGATACATATGGTCGACATATGCGAATTATAGGTCCAAGAAGATCATTAATAGAATCAAAAGAAAATATATTAGAAATTGAAAATATAGAAAAACATATTATAAATCTTAAAATTATTTTTCCAAACACAGTGTTTGTAGATAATGGAGAGCATATTGACCTGTGGCATATATTACCTGAAAATTCCGTTAATGAAACCATGGTTAGTGTATCTATATTTACAAAATTACCATGTAAAACGGACAGCGAAATAAAGCATTGGGAAAATAATTTACAATTGTTAAAAGACGTGGTGGAGAAGGAAGACTTCCCATTGGGCGAAGGTATTCAAAAAGGTTTCTATGCAGACAAGAAAAGAAATATTATTTTTGGAAAGAATGAACCTGGACTACAGCATTTCCACAAAAACGTAGATAAATTTCTCTCAAAATAATTATTTTATAACTATGATACGATCAATTATATTTTTAATATCCTTTTTTATTTTCGGTTACGAAATTCAGGCAAAAGCTAATCAAAACAATATAGAATTAGAATGCTTAGGTATATTAAGGGATAATTTTGAGCCTCATGTAGCTAATTGGAAATTCAAAAAAATTGATAATAGTGCGGAACTAGAAATTTACTACGGTAACAAATATCGCATTGCAATGTTAAGAGTGTCAGATAAAACAAATGATATTTTAGTAGGAAATGGAAAATGGTTTTCAAAAATAACAAATGCTGCTAGGAGTCTTTTATATGTAAGATATATTAAATCTGAAAAAATTTTTTTTATAGAGGGACCTGAATTATTTCGTGCCGAAGGAAAGTGCAAAAATATTACTGTCAATATCCAGTTGCCTGGAAATCAAACATTTAAATCCTTTATAAAGGAAATGGTTTATATAATTAGAGAACATAGTGAGTATGCAATTGCACATCCTAAAGATGGAGATAATATTAAAAGACATTTGAAACATACGTGTCATGCTCTAGATCCAATGACGATTAAAGAAAGACCTATGCCAGCTCCTGAAATAGGTTTAACCAAAGCCATAAAACGTTATTTAACCAAGAGAAAAGTAAAACCCATTTATGTAACAATAGATTCTGTAACTGATGAATTTATCAAACTTTGTAAGGAAACTATTTATTCTTCTGATGAAAAAAAGCTTTTTCCATTAGCTAAAAAAATAAATTCAAAATTTACTTTATTATATAACAAATTATAATTTTCAAAATTAATAGGAGAGATTCTTTGATTAAAGCATTACTGTTCGATGTGTTTGGAACTGTTGTTGACTGGCGCCAGTCCGTAATCAACCAATTCAATCAATTCAAATTTAAAACTCAAATAAAAGGTGACTGGGAAAAAGTCACTGATTTATGGAGACAAAACTACCAGCCATCAATGGAAGATGTCAGAAGTGGAAAAAGGCCATGGGTTAATCTTGATACCCTACATAAGGAAAGTTTAGTAAAAATTATCGATGAAATGCAAATACAGGGAGTAAAAGAAGATGACTTGGATCAAATGACTCTATATTGGCATAATCTAGACCAATGGAGTGATGTTGAGGACGGATTAAATAAACTTAGATCCAATTTTACCATATCTACGCTATCAAATGGAGGAACAAAATTATTAACAAATTTATCTCATATAAATAATATAAAATGGGATAATATTTTTTCTGCTGAAAACTTTAAATGTTATAAACCTGATCCCAAAACTTACTTGGGTGCTTCAGATATTCTTGGACACAAACCTAATGAAGTTCTAATGGTAGCTGCCCATAATCAGGATTTACAAGCTGCTAAATCATGCGGGCTAATGACTGCTTTTGTTTCTAGGCCCAAGGAATATGGAGAAAATCAAGACTTTGACTTAAAAGCCGATGAAAATATAGATATTTCTGCTACAGACTTTATAGATTTATCAAACAAGATCGTATAAAACTAATAAATATAAAATAAGGGAGACCCTCAATTATGAAATTTTTTGTTATAGCCACAAGAGACATAGATCAAGAAGTAGATGAAACATTAATGGATGCAGAAGCTGATCATGCAGCACTCTTATATAAAAATGGTTTTGTAAGAGAGATCTATAGTAGAACTGATGGCAAAGGAGCAATGTTAATTGCAGAAGCCGAAAATGAAGAGGAGGTTATGAATCAACTCTCAACTCTACCCTTTGCAAAAGCAAATCTATTAACTTTTCAAGTATATGGAGCAGCACCTTATAGGGGGTTTGTGAGAGGTATTTGATGATTAAGCTTTATCACTGCCCAAATGCTCGTTCCATGCGTTCACTTTGGTTATTAAATGAACTAAACTTAGACTTTGAGCTAGTTGAAATGCCATTTGAACAAACGCATCTGAGATCTCCAGAATATCTTTCTATACATCCTTTAGGAAGAGTTCCCTGTTTAATCGACGGAAACATAAAATTATTTGAGTCAGGCGCAATTTGCCAATACTTATGTGAAAAATATGATAGCAATGACCAACTAGGACGCGGAATAAATAATAAAGAGCATATTGAATGGCTACAGTGGTTGCACTATGCCGAAACTATTGCTGTTCACGGAGCTTCTCTTGTGCAACAAAATATAATTATTGCAAAAGAGGATAGATCTCCAGTTGTATTAAAACTTGAATCTAGAAGATTGGAAAAAGCTGTAGAAGTAATAGATACTCATTTAAACGATAGAGATTATTTGCTTAAATCTGGTTTTTCTGCAGTAGATATAGGCGTTGGATGGAGTATACATTTAGGAAGCATGTTCAAAGAATATACAGAATTTCCTAACGTTGAAAAATACTATAAAACTATTCAAGCAAGAGAAGCATTTATTCAATCCTTACCAAAAAAAATCGAAGATCCGTTAGAAAAAATTTGAGGTATTAAATGAATAACCATATTGCAGATGAAACTCCATTACCCCCTGAGCCAAAATCCGATCCGGAAGTAGGAAGAATAACTAGAAGTTTTTCTAATAATATTTTTTATATAGGGATAGACCGCCCTGAAAAGTTAAACGGCTTTACCCCTGAAATGTTTAGAGAAATGGCTTTGGCTTATACTGAATATGAGAATAAAAAAAATGCATTTTGTGCAATTGTCTTTTCCCATGGGCCTCATTTTACTGCCGGAATTGACCTTCCTAAAATTGCACCGCTTATGAGATCTGGAAATAGAGAATATCTTCACCCTAAGAACCTTGTAGATCCACTAAGTCTTAGAGGATTAATTAGGACAAAGCCAGTCATATGCGCAGTCAGGGGAATTACTTTTACTTATGGAGTAGAACTGATGTTATCTTCAGACATAACTGTAGCAGCAGACGACTGTAGATTTTCTCAGCTTGAAGTATTGAGAGGAATTATGCCTACCGGAGGGGCTACAATTAGATTTATAGAAAGAGCTGGCTGGGGTGATGCAATGAAATATTTATTGACAGGAATGGAATTTAACAGTGAACAAGCATATCGCATGCGCTTAGTTCAAGAAGTGGTCAATCCTAACATGGTTTTTTCTAAGGCAAAGGAATTAGCAGAAAACATAGTCTCTGCCGCTCCACTCGCAGTAAAAGAAACTATTAGAAACTCTAGAAAAGCTCAAGAGCTTGGAAAAAAAGCAGCTGTAGATGAATTTGATGAAGTGCAAACTAAACTGTCCTTATCAAATGATGCTAAAGAAGGCGTAAAATCATTTAAAGAAAAACGAAAACCTAGATTTACCGGAAATTAGACTAACTTTATAACCACTTCTCCTAAGCCATTAAAATAAGCTAATATCGTTTTATTTTTTTCTGAAAATATAGGCTTATCGCAAGTATTGCCTGTTGTTATAATCTCACCCGCTTTAATATGTTGATCCCGTTTAAGTAATGAATTGGCTAACCATGCAACTGATCTAAGAGGATCTCCTAATACGTTTCTTCCTTTTCCGCCACATATAAAATCTCCCTCTACATAAAGCTTCATTTCCGAATCTAATCTGTCATAACTTTGCCAATCTGTTAATTCATTGCCTTTGATTAAACAACAATGAACGCCATTATCTGAAATTGTTTCAAGAGCTTTAATGTCCCAACCTTTTCCATATCTCGCATCCACTATTTCAATAACAGGACATATAGATTTGATATAACTAATGATATTTTTTTCATCATAAGGGGTATTTATATCAACCAAATCTTCAGATATCTCAAAACAAAGTTCAGGTTCAATAATTGGCTTATTCACATAAACTGATAATTCTAACTCAGGACTAGAAAAAGTAGTTTCTGAAAACATTACTCCTGAAAAAGGTTCTGTCATTCCAGAAAATTTTTGAGCCATTTCCGTCGTACAGCCAACTTTCCAACCGAGCTGATTTAAACCAAAACTTGCTATAACTTTTTTTTGGATTTTGTATGCCTCTTCTACATTAGCAGGCATAGTTTCTGGTGTAAAATCAGGAATAATGGAATTATTCTTTCTATGAGAGATAATATCTAAAGCTTTATCACTAAATGACATTTACTATCCCCTTCCCAAATAGGGCTGCGTTATGGGAAGAATTACGGAACCTAAAATATTCACATTAGGAGACATACTAAGCATTGTAATAGCAAGTTTTCCTATATCTTCCAGCGGAATTAGCCCTTCTCTCTCGGCAATTTCCTCCCGACCCTTCCAAATATCAGTTCCTACATTTCCAGGATGAAGTATGCTGACAGCTATACCATGATCCCTTCCCTCTAATGCCAAAGCTCTTGTCAAACCTTCAAGTCCAAACTTACTCGCAGTATAAGCAGCATTTTCAGGCCTGGACATTTGTCCAGAAATACTACCTATATTAATTATACGGCCAGATTTCTGTTTAATCATGATTTTCATAGCTTCTCTGGCACATAAAAAGGCGCCATTAAGATTAACATTTATAACTTTTTTCCAAGTTTCGTATTTCATTTCGTGGGCTTTTGCTTTGGCGGCCATTCCTGCGTTATTAATTAATATATCGCAGCGATCGTAATTCGAAATGATACTGCTGAATGTATTCTCTACCTGGCCTTCATCAGTCACATCACAGACCATACTTTCTACATTACTTCCTAATTCTGTTTTAGCTTGCTCCAGTTTTTCTTCATTTCTGCCATTTATAATCACCTTACATCCTTCAGCCAACAATGCTTTGGCAATTGCCTTTCCTATTCCGCTTCCACCGCCCGTTACTAGGGCTACTTTATCACTTAAACTCATCGATATACTCCCTTATAAACTTTAAAAATTTATGTATTTTCAGATCCACTAAATTATACAAAAAATTTAATTTATGTTATATACATTCCACAAACATTTATTTTATACTATTAGAGTAAAAAATATAAAATATTTTTCTGGTTTAATGAAATGCTTACAAATGAACAAGTAGATGAATACAATGAGAATGGTTTTACTATTTTAGATTATAAACTTTCTGGAGATGACTTAGAAGATATAAAATTTGCTCATAAAAATTTAACAGATAAGCATCCAGAATATATTGACTATTGTCCCATGTTGCTGGCGTATGATCTTAATTTTTTAAAATACGCAAGAGATAAAAATATACTTGATTGTGTTTCACAAGTTATCGGTCCTGATATTGCTTTATGGAACCAGAGTTTTTTTGCTAAACCAGCTGTTAATGGCAAAGCCACTCCATGGCATCAGGATGGACAATATTGGCCAATAAGACCCATAGCCACTACTACAGTATGGTTAGCTATAGATGAAACAACAGAAGAAAACGGCTGTTTAGAATTTATACCCGGATCTCATAAATCAAAAAAATCTAGAGCTCATCAAACCAATAACAATCCCAATTATAATCTTAATCAAGAACTTGATGAAGATATTGACCCAAGTAAAGCCTACAAGCTCTGTTTAAAGCCGGGTCAAATGTCTCTTCATGATGTCTACCTGGTGCATGGTTCAAAAGAAAACAAGTCTGGCAAACCTAGAAGGGGCATGACAATGCGTTTCATGCCGACTACTTCCCATTTTGACAGAAATTTAGCAAAAGAGATAAGCAGAGAGAATGGCATTAATCATGAAGATCGTACCCTTTTCTTAATGAGTGGCGAGGACCGTTCAAAGAAGAACGACTTTATCCAAAGAAACTAGCTATTTTTCTATATGTGACGCTGCCTGTAGAGACAAAAGTGAAACTATACAATACGCTGTAAAATAGTAAAAGCCAGGCTCTAAAATAGCATCTAAACTGTCCATAGCCGCCCCTCCCAAATAAGCAATAAAAACGCCGACTGCAAAGACATCTGCCATTGACCATTTGCCTATCCTAAACACAAAGCCATGTGCCAATCTTTTCTGATTACTATTCCCAAAACCAAAAACCCAAAGGATTACGACACCTTTTAATACGGGGATCATTATACTAAAGAGGAGTATTAAAAATGAAACTAAATAGTTTCCGCCTTCGTAAAGGTCTTTGACAGCTTCTAAAATTGACCTTTTATAATTAAATAATTCTCTTCCCATTAATTCTGCTTTCATCGTTAACATTGGTTCTGTCACTCCGAAAAAAAGAAGAACAAAAGAAGAAATTAGCAAAATGAAAGAAATGGTATTTCTAGTATTAAATTCAATAAGGTTAAATTGCATTAACCATCCCCTTAATAATTAATTTATACAATATGATTTATAAATTAATGATCATAAAGAATAATTTTATTTATTTTTTGGAAATACTTGTTAAATTACCAGTCTATTGTTATAGAGACAGAATATTCCGCGGTAGCTCAGTGGTAGAGCAGTTGACTGTTAATCAATTGGCCGTGGGTTCGAATCCCTCCCTCGGAGCCAATAAAAAAACAGGCTTAAAGCCTGATTTTTTGTTTCTTACTAAATAAAACTTTATCTTCAAAACCTTATTTCTTTACCATCCAATAATAAAGCTTTAAGAGTTGCATTGCCAAAGTCATCTACTACAACTTTTGCGTAAACTTCGCCTTTCCTCATACTTTTTTCGATTGCTTTACCTTCACCCTCAGGGACAAAGTAACTTTCTATTCCGTACTCAATAGTTAGCTTATTGCTAGAAGTTACATTTTTAATTGTACCCTTAAGGAAATGGGCGCTATTTGGTTTATGTCTACTTATATCAGCCATTGTAGCAACATTATTGTTGTCTATATTTAGTTCAATATATATTTTGTCGCCTTCTTTAGATTCTAGGATTGGGGAAGCTAATGAACCAGCGCTAATCGTACTGATTTCATACCTTAAAATTACATAATCTCCCCTGAAAAGATCTCTAGGATCAATTGGCAAAGTTTTGAGTAGTATTTCATCGCCAGTTTTTAAGACAAATTCTTTGTAGGCAATAAAACTGCCGATGATCACTAGCCAGAAGATTGCAATAATAATAAAAAGATTTTTTTTACTCATAAT
>PTKJ01000023.1 GCA_002937675.1 Alphaproteobacteria bacterium MarineAlpha9_Bin1
AGGTTCTCGCTTTGTTATTTTAAAGGGATCACTAGCAAAATTAGAGAGAGCATTATCTCAATTTATGATAGATTTCCATACTACTAATAATAGTTATTTAGAAGTTAACCCTCCTTCTTTAGTCAATGATGTTGCTATGTTTGGAACAGGGCAATTACCTAAATTTTCTGATGATCTTTTCAAAACTACTTCCGGTCACTGGTTAATACCTACTGCAGAAGTTCCTTTAACTAATATGTTTGCAGAGGAAATACTAAATATGCAAGAGCTACCTGTTAGGATGACAGCTTTAACTAGTTGTTTTAGATCAGAGGCAGGTTCGGCCGGGAAGGATACCAAAGGTATGATTAGGTTACATGAATTTAAAAAAGTAGAACTGGTTAGTTTAACCAGAAAAGATGAATCTGAAAAAGAACTTTTGCGCATGCTTGGCTGCGCTGAAAAAGTATTACAACAACTAAATTTACCTTATAGAGTAGTAGAGCTCTGTTGTGGTGATTTAGGTTTTTCAGCAAAAAAAACGTTTGATTTAGAAGTTTGGATTCCTTCACAAAGTAAATATCGTGAAATTTCCAGTTGTTCAAATTGTGGAGATTTTCAGTCTAGGAGAATGAATACTAGATTTAGAAATGATACTACTAAAAATATAGAATATATTCATACATTGAATGGATCAGGAGTTGCTGTAGGAAGAGCTTTGTTAGCTATAATGGAAAATTATCAAGGAAAAGATGGTAGTATATCCATACCCGATGTTTTGATGCCTTATATGGGAGGTATGAGTAAAATAATGAATGTAAAATAATATGCGAGAACCATTAATATTAATTACAAATGATGATGGGATATATTCTCAAGGAATAACTAAAATACATGCAGTTTTAGAAAAATATTCAGACAATATATTTATTGTTGCCCCTAGAGAAAATTGTTCTGGATGTGGTCATTCTATAACTTTATCTAGGCCAGTCAGAATTAATAAAGTTTCTAAAAACATCTTTTCTTGTGATGGGACTCCTACTGATTGTATTTTGTTAAGTTTACAGGAAGTATTAAAAGGTAAAAAACCAGATCTAATTATATCAGGGATTAATATTGGAGCAAATTTAGGGGATGATATAACTTATTCAGGAACAGTTTCAGCTGCGATGGAAGGTGCTTTACTAGGAATTAATTCATTAGCATTATCAGTAGAGGTTAAAAATTCTTTTAAAAAAGTTAATTGGCTGGAGATAGATAAATATCTTGATGTAATAATAAAAGGGATCTTAAAAAGTAATATAGAAAAAGGGAATTTCATAAATGTTAACTTTCCTGAATGTGAAGATGATGAAATTAAAGGAATTAAGGTAGTAAAACAAGCTAGAAGAAAACCTGGAGGAAAATTTATAAAAAGACTTGATGTTAAGGGTATTCCTTATTTCTGGCTCACTACAGAAAGATCTGGAAAAGAGGGCTATGGTACTGATGTTTGGGCTGTAAAAAATAAATATGTTGCAGTTACTCCTTTAAGTATAGATCTAACCTCTAATGTTTCTTTTAAATCTATTGAAAAAATATTTCATGAATGATTTAGATACTCAGAACAAAAAAATGATGATGCTATTAGAACTAAGAAAAATGGGCATTATTGATAATAAATTACTAAACATAATAGGAAATTTCGACAGAGAAATGTTTCTACCAAATAAATTTAAGGGTCTATCTAAAGAGAATATTAGTTTGCAAATTTTTGAGGGTGTAGAGACTACTACATTAACTGATATAGCTAAAATGATATTTTTGGTTTTGCAAAATAATAAAAAAACAAATGTAGTACTTGAAATTGGAACCGGATCAGGAATGTTAACTGCAATTTTATCTAAAATTTATGGCAGAGTTTATAGCGTAGAGATAAATGAAAAAGCTTATAAATTTTCTACTTTAATTTTAAAGAATTATTCTAGTAAGATAGTATTAAAACTTGGGGATGGAAAAAATGGATGGAAGGAATCCTGTCCCTTTGATGCAATATATGTTGACGCGTGCATAGAAGAAGAAGTATTGCAAAAGCTTACTGCTCAACTACAGGAAGATGGGATAATAATTTATGTCAAAAAACATATGAATTATCAGTTTTATAGTTTACAAAACAGGTATAATAATTTTTTAAACAATCAATCCGTGATTAAAGTAAATCGTTCCATGTTAGTTTAATTTTGTTATAGTGAGCTATGAATTATTATAAAAAGTCTATTTTAAAATATATTTTTATTACTTTTATTATATCTTCTTGTTCTCCTAGTAAGTATCTTGCTCCCGTTGAAGATAGGAGTATTATTAATACATATAACAATAAGGAATCTTTGAAAGAAGTATTAATTACTAAAGGAGATAGCCTCTATGCAATTTCTAGAAATGAAGGTGTGTCTGTAAGATCTATTATAGCTATTAATAAATTGAAAGCTCCTTTTATTCTATATCCGGGTGATCAACTTATTATTCCTCTTGTCAAGAACCATATAGTTAGAAAAGGTGAAACTTTGTGGCATTTATCTAAATGCTATGGGGTGGATATTATTACTTTAAGAGATATCAATAAATTACAAAAACAAGATACTATAAAAAGAGGCATGAAATTAAAAATTCCTGCAAAAGTTAGAAGTACTTCTTCAAAATGTTTTGATGAAATATCCAATAGAAATATTACAGTTAAAGCGAAAGAAAAAAATAATAATAACGTTACTATAAAGATGGATAGTAAATATATTTGGCCGGTGAAAGGTAAAATACTTACTAGTTTTGGAATTTCAAATTCTGGCCTAAAGAATGACGGTGTTAATATTTTATCTGAGAAAGGAAGGCCTGTTTTGGCTGTAGATTCTGGAAAAGTTGTATATTCTGGGAATGAAATACAAGCTTTTGGAAACCTTGTACTTATCAAACATAAGAATAATAAAACAACAGCATACGCACATTTAGAGAATGTGATGGTTTCTAGAGGGCAATTAGTAAAGCAAGGTGAAGTCATAGCAAATGTGGGCACTAGTGGTAAAGTTTCTGTCCCACAATTGCATTTTGAATTAAGAGACAGTTCAGGTCCTTTGAACCCGTTAAAATTCCTTCCTAAAAGTATGTCGAGTATTAATTAATTTTTTTTCCTAGTTTGCCAGCAAGGTCTAGTATAAATTGCCATGCAACTCTACCAGACCTAGAACCTCTGGTAACAGACCATTCAATAGCTGCTTCGTAGAGTTCTTTTTCTATAATATTTAGTTTATACTCTTTAGAATATACTTTAACCATGCTTAGATATTCATCTTGAGTACAGTGATGAAAACCTAGCCATAAACCAAATCTATCAGACAAAGATATTTTTTCTTCAGTACTCTCGGAGGGATAAATAGATGTGGACTGCTCGTTTTCAATCATAGATCTATCCATAAGATGTCGTCTGTTGGAAGTAGCATAGAATATAACATTTTTAGGCCTAGCTATTAATCCTCCTTCTAACAATGTTTTAAGGGATTTATAGTTTGTTTCATGTAAATCAAATGATAAGTCATCACAAAATATTATAAAATTGTGTTCTATTTTTTTTAATTTTGAGAGTAGTGTGGGAAGACTATTGATCTCTTCTCTGTATACCTCTATTAATATTAGCCTGTTCTCCACACTTCTTTTATATAGTGAGGAATGAACGGCTTTTATTAGAGAAGATTTTCCCATTCCTCGAGCTCCCCACAATAATACGTTATTAGCTGGAAAGCCTTCAGCAAAATTTTTTGTATTTTGAATTAATATTTTTTTTATATGATCTATGCCTAGTAATAAACTTAAGCTTATATAGTTTACATTTTTTATAGGTATTAAGGATAAATTTTCATTTGACCATAAATAGCACCCTTCTTCAGAAATTTTAATATCATTGATTTGTTTTTTTTTAGATATATATTCTAGAGCCAGTGAAATTCTCTCTAAAAATTTGATAATTTCCCCATTAAAATCCATTTTTCTTCCATTTTAGATATATATCATTTATATGTTTTAGTTATATAAATTTAGTAATTCTTATTAATTAAGTTAGATTTTGATTATATAGGTTGCAATCTAAGATATAAAGGTTATAAATTTTTTATTTTAGGAGTTAATATGTTTATTTCACAAGCTTTCGCTCAAGTAGAATCTTCTTCAGGAGGATCAAGTTTCTTAATACAAATAGCACCACTAGTTTTAATTTTTGCAGTTTTTTATTTTTTATTAATCAGACCCCAACAAAAAAAAATGAAACAGCATAAAGCCATGGTGTCATCTTTATCTAATGGCGATAAGATAGTTACTGCAGGAGGATTAATGGGAACAATATTTAAACTAGATGATGAAAGAATTGCTACGGTTATAATTTCAGAAAATGTAAAAGTTAAAGTTGTCAGATCAACTATTTCTGAAGTCTTAGGAAAAGGTTCTAATAATACTAAATAAACTACCATAGAAAGTATTATTTTATTAGGATGGATTAAATGCTTGTATTCGAATTATGGAAAAAAATATTAATTTTTACTATAAGTTTTTTAGCTTTATTTTTTTGTTTGCCAAATTTTTTTGATAAAGATTCTTCTGAAGACCTACCTGCTTTTTTAAATTCTAAACAAATACGTTTGGGTTTAGATTTGCAAGGAGGTTCTTATTTACTACTTAAAGTAGAAATAGGGGAGATAAAAAAAGAAAGATTAAATAATTTAGCTGATGAAATCAGAGTAGCCTTAAGGTCGAATGATCCTCGTATAGGTTATAAAAACATTTCCATTGCAAATGATAAACTTGAATTTTTTTTACTCTCTTCTGATGATATGAATTTAACAACTCAGATAATTAAAAAAATAGATAAAGATTTAATTGTTAGGAATGATGGAAATACTCAAATAACTCTAGACTTTTCTGAAGCCAAAATGAAAGATCTGCAGGTAACGACTGTTCTGCAATCCATAGAGATAATCAGAAGAAGAATAGACGAAATCGGTACTAATGAACCTTTAATACAAAGACAAGGAAAAGATAGGATATCGGTCCAATTACCTGGATTAGAAGAACCAGAAAGAATTAAAAAACTCTTAGGTAAAACTGCACGCATGAATTTTAGGTTAGTAAATGAAACAGCAAGTATTGACGAGGCTGTATCCGGAAGAATCCCTCCTGGTTTTGAGTTACTTTTTGAAATAGACCCATCTACAGGGCAAAAGACTATTCCTTACATAATTAGTAAGAGAATAGGAGTTTCTGGAGATCATTTGATTGATGCTAGCCCTACTGTTGATCAATATAATCAACCTGTAGTTAGTCTAAGATTTGATGCATCAGGATCAAGAAAATTTGGTGATTTAACCGCTAATAATGTGGGTAAAAGGTTTGCTATTATCTTGGATAATGAAGTAATTAGTGCACCTGTTATAAGAGAACCTATAACTGGGGGTGGTGGCCAAATATCTGGCAATTTTACTTTTGAAAGTGCAAGCGATCTTGCGGTACTTCTTAGGGCTGGGGCTCTTCCAGCTCCTCTTACTATATTGGAAGAAAGATCTGTTGGCCCCTCTTTAGGAAGAGACTCTATTAAGTCAGGAACTAATGCTGCCATAATAGCTTTAATTTTAGTAGCTTTATACATGTTTGCAGTTTATGGATTAGTTTTTGGTTTAACTGCAAATTTGGCATTGCTAATAAACATTAGTAGCATCCTAGCTTTATTGGGTTTAATCGGTGCAACACTGACATTACCTGGCATAGCTGGTATAGCACTGACAGTTGGTATGGCTGTAGATGCTAATGTTCTTATATTTGAAAGAATTAGGGAAGAATTAAGATCAGGAAGATCTATTATAAGTGCCATTGATAATGGTTTTAAACAAGCTCTGAGAACTATAATTGATGCAAATACTACGACTTTGATTGCCGCAGTTATTTTATTTCAATTTGGTTCAGGACCTGTGAGAGGGTTCGCTGTCACTTTAGCGCTTGGTGTCTTAACTACGATGTTTACTTCTATATTGTTCAGTAGGGGAATAATTAGCTTGTGGTTTAATAGAATCAAACCTTCTAAATTAAATATTTAGGGAGAATATTATTGTTTCGAGTAATTCCAGATAACACAAAAATAAAGTTTACTCGCTTAAAGTTTACTGCTTTTCTATTTTCTTCTATTTTTTCTCTTATATCAGTTTTAGGAGTAGCCTTCATAGGTCTTAACTTAGGAATTGATTTTAGAGGTGGAATTATTATTGAAGTCAGGACAAATGATATTAATGTTTCTGATCTTAGATCAGAGCTTTCTGATTTAGAATTGGGAGAAATTTCTATTCAAGAATTTGGATCACCCAATGATTTTTTAATTAGAGTAGAAAGACAATTGGGAATGGATGACGCACAACAAGAAGCGGTAGAAAAAATAAAATCCAAATTTAATGAAGTTTTTTTAGACAAAATTGAGTATAGACGTCTTGAATTTGTTGGTCCGAGTGTAAGTAGAGATCTAGTAAGTAAAGGCGTAATGGCAATATTTTTTGCTGTTATTGCTATGTTGGTTTATATTTGGTTCAGATTCGAGCTTCCCTTTGCTATGGGAGCTGTTATTGCTCTTATACATGATGTAGTTTTGACATTAGGGCTATTTTCTTTTGTTGGTTTGGAATTTAATTTATCTACGGTTGCCGCTATTCTTTTGATAATTGGTTATTCTATGAATGATACTGTAGTAGTCTATGATAGAGTCAGAGAAAATTTAAGAAAATTTAAAAAAATGAATTTTGAGGAACTGATAGATAAAAGTGTAAATGAAACCTTATCTAGAACTTTTAATACAACAGCAACTACAATTTTAGCCTTAGGTACTTTATATTTTATAGGTGGTCAAATAATATCAGATTTTTCATTTGCGATGTTATGGGGTATTGTAGTTGGAACCTATTCTTCTATATTTATTGCATCCACTGTACTTACTTTGTTAAATGTAAGATCATTTTCTAAAAATAAAGAGAGTTAATATACTTAATGGATCTAAATTTAAATCCGGAAAAAAATTCAATAATTCTAGAGGGATATGGACAAGATTATATTAAGATATCTGGAAAAAAAATTTTCTCTCCAGTTTTACTATTTCCTGATCAGTACTTTCCAGTTAAAACTTCTAAATTTAACATAAAAAATAAAATTATGGATTACGATGATAGATATAAAATTGATCTTATAATTCTTGGTGCTCCATTAGGGTTATTATCACCCAAAGATAATTTATTTACTGATTTAAAATCTTTACATTTACCTGTAGAATTTATGAATACGGGCGCGGCTTGTAGAACCTGGACGGTTCTTATTGGAGAAGGCAGGTGTGTATGTGCTTTTCTTAAGACGGATGCCTAAGTTTATTCATATGCTTATTTATATATTTTCCTGTGTAGCTTTTTGGGCTTTTAGCAATATGCTCTGGTGTTCCTTCAGCGATAACTTTTCCTCCATTATATCCTCCTTCAGGACCCAAATCGATAATCCAATCTGAACTTTTTATAACGTCTAAATTATGCTCTATTACTATAATAGTGTTTCCCCCATCTACAAGTTTATTTAATACTTCTAATAACTTTTTAACGTCTTCAAAATGAAGGCCTGTGGTAGGTTCATCCAATATGTAAAGTGTTTTACCTGTACTTCGTTTAGAAAGCTCCTTTGCTAGTTTAATTCTTTGTGCTTCTCCACCCGATAAGGTAGTAGCTGGTTGTCCTAGTTTTATATAACCTAAGCCAACTTCATATAAAGTTTGCAATTTGTTATTTATGGAAGGAATTGCATTAAAAAAAGTTTTTGATTCCATTACACTCATATTAAGAATATTATTTATATTATTGTTTTTAATAGTTATATCTAATGTGGGCTTATTATATCTTTTCCCTTCACATTCTTCACATTGAACATACATATCTGGCAAAAAATGCATTTCAATTTTAACTATTCCGTCGCCTTGACATGCTTCACATCTACCTCCTTTTACATTAAATGAAAATCTTCCAGGTGTGTATCCTCTAACTTTTGCTTCTATACTTTTAGAAAACCACTCTCTTATAGGAGTAAATGCACCTGTATATGTGGCTGGATTTGATCTTGGGGTTCTTCCTATAGGGGATTGATTAATTTCTATTATTTTGTCTATCATTTCTATACCTGTTACCTCTTCATAATTTTTAGATCTAATATTTTTTTTATTTAAAATGTTATTAACAGCCGGGTAAAGTGTATCTCCTATTAAAGAAGATTTTCCACTACCTGAAACTCCTGTAACACAAATGAATTTTCCTAAAGGAAAATCTACATTAATATTTTTTAAATTATTAATATTTGCATTTCTTAAACTTAATATTTTGGTTTTATCAAATTTTCTCCTTATTTTCGGAAGGTCTATATTTGATCTTCCTGAGAGATAATTGCCTGTAATACTTTTATGATTGTTTTTAATTTGTTCAGGGCTTCCTTCTGCAATTATCTTTCCACCATTTTCTCCAGCACCAGGTCCTATGTCCACTACATAATCAGAATTCATTATGGCTTCCTCATCATGCTCCACTATAATGACAGTATTCCCAAGATTTTTAAGACTTTTAAGAGTTTCTAGTAATCTTATATTATCTCTTTGATGTAATCCTATGGAGGGTTCGTCTAAGACGTATATGATCCCTGTCAATCCTGATCCTATCTGTGAAGCAAGTCTTATTCGTTGACTCTCACCTCCGGAGAGAGTATTAGATTTTCTGTCTAACGAAAGATAATCTAATCCTACATCGTATAAAAATTTTAAGCGCAATGATATTTCTTTTATTATAGGATTTGCAATTTCTAAATATTGTCCTTTCAAACTTTTATTAACGGTATTTAGCCAATTCATATTTTCTGAGATTGTCATAGTGGTTACTTTTCCTATATGAATGTCATTTATTTTTACTGATAGTGCTTGCTCATTTAATCTGAAACCGTAGCAGTTTGAGCATTTAGAAATTGATTGATATTTATTCAATTCATATCTTAACCATGGATCATTAGTCTGAGAGAACCTCTTAGTTAAGGAAGGTATTACTCCGGGGAAAGTTTGATTTACAATATAGTTTTCATCTTCACTATGATAATCAATTTTTAATTTATCGTTATCTGTACCATTTAAAACATTGTCTTTTATTTTTTCACTTAAATTCTTCCATTTACTATCCAGCGAGAAGTTTAATTTTAAAGATAAGCTTCTTAAAGCCTGAAGAAAAAATATTTTTCCTTTATTATTCCACGGTTTAATAGCTCCTTCATTAATAGAAATTTCTTGATCAGGGATAATTAAGTTTTTATCAAAAAAATATTGTTCTCCTAGTCCATCACATATTTTACAGGCCCCAGACGGATTATTAAAAGAGAAAAGCCTAGGCTCAATTTCTTCAATAGTAAAACCTGAGACAGGGCAAGCAAATTTTGATGAGAAAATAGTATCTTTATTCGTATTAAGGTTATTTACAATTACTAAACCATCAGGAGAAATTTTAAGTGCTGTTTCTATGCTTTCAGTCAATCTTTGTCTTAGTCCATTTTTAATTACAATTCTATCCACTAAAATTTCTATATTGTGTTTTTTGTTTTTATCAATGTTTGGTATTTGGGAAATATCATATATTTCATTATTTAGTCTAATTCTCTGAAATCCTCTTTTTTTAAATTCAAATATTTCCTTTTTGTGTTCTCCTTTTCTATTTCTAACTAAGGGTGCAAGTATATGTATTCTTGTTTCTTTTTCAATGCTCATAATTGAGTCCACCATTTGAGAAATAGACTGGCTAGTTATAGGTTTTCCCGTTTTAGGTGAATAAGGTATTCCGACTCGTGAAAATAGTAATCTCAAGTAATCATAGATTTCTGTAACGGTAGCTACAGTTGATCTAGGATTATGAGAAACACTTTTTTGATTGATTGCTATAGATGGTGATAGACCTTCTATAGATTCCACTTTAGGTTTCTGCATTAGTTCAAGAAATTGTCTAGCGTATGCTGAAAGACTTTCTACGTACCTTCTTTGTCCTTCTGCATAGATTGTGTCAAATGCTAAGCTAGATTTTCCAGAACCTGAAACACCAGTTATAACTACCAATTTATTTTTAGGTATCCTTAAATTTACTTTTTTAAGGTTATGTTCACTTGCACCCTTTATGTTTATAAAAGAATATTGCATTTTTATGGTTTTTTTTACATGATCATATTAGATTAAGAATTAACTTTTAAATAGATTATATACAATGTAAAAATATAGTATGTTATAAAATTTTAAATTAGTTTTTTGAAAAGGTTGATTATGGGTTTATTTGATAGAAGTTTAAACAAGGTGATACTAATAGGAAATTTGGGAAAAGATCCAGAAGTTAGATCTTTTCAAAATGGTGGAAGAGTTTGTAACCTGACCATTGCTACTTCTGAAAGTTGGAAGGATAAAGAAAGTAGTGAGATTAGACAAAAAACAGAATGGCATAGAATAGTGGTTTATAATGAAAAATTAATTGAATTAATTGAAAAATATATTCATAAGGGGTCAAAAATACACGTAGAAGGGCAGCTGGAAACAAGAAAATACACAGACGAAGCTTCTGGTGTAGATAAATATACAACTGAAGTTGTTCTCAAGCCTTTTAGAGGTGATCTTACTATTTTAGATTCTAAATCTGAAAATAATCAAAATTCTCAAGAAACAATAACAGAAGACAAGGAAATTAAAGATCAAAAATCCAACAAAAGTAGTGTAAATGAATTAGCTACAGAATTGGACGATGATATTCCTTTTTAATTACACAAAATAAACCGTGAAAGGTTGCTCTTAGACACAATATATAGTATAAATAGTATTATTTGATTTGTTAGGAGTGACAGTTTGTCTGCTGGAGATGATACCGAAAATTCAGACGAAAATCCCATAAAAAAAGATAATGATTCTGGACAATTACAGCGTGGTATTCGTCCAATAACTATTACTGAAGAAATGAGTAGGTCTTATTTAGACTATGCCATGAGTGTCATAGTTAGTAGGGCTTTACCAGATGTGAGAGATGGCCTTAAGCCTGTACATAGAAGAATATTGTATGCGATGAAAGACGGAGGTTATCTCTGGAATAGACCATATAGAAAATCTGCAAGAGTAGTAGGTGATGTAATGGGCAAATATCACCCTCATGGAGATAGTGCTATTTATGATGCAATGGTTAGAATGGCACAGTCATTTTCAATGAGTTTAGTGTTATTAGATGGACAAGGAAATTTCGGCTCTATGGATGGAGATCCACCTGCAGCAATGAGATATACAGAAATTAGAACAGCTCAGTCTGCTAATATGCTGCTTGATGATATTGATAAGAATACTATTGATTTCCAGGATAATTATGATAACTCCACACAAGAACCAACAGTACTACCTGCTAAATATCCTAATATGTTAGTTAATGGTGCTGGTGGGATTGCTGTCGGAATGGCGACAAACGTGCCTCCTCATAATCTTGGGGAAGTTATTGATGCCTGCATTGCGTTAATAGATAATGAAAATTTATCTGATGAAGAGCTTATTAATTTAATTCCTGGTCCTGATTTTCCTACAGGTGGGCTTATTATAGGAAAATCTGGAATGAATTCTGCATTTCATACCGGTAGAGGTTCCATAATAATTAGAGGAAAAACATCTATAGAGAATATAAAAAAGGATAGAGAGGCTATAATTGTTTCAGAAATTCCTTATCAAGTAAATAAAGCTCGAATGATAGAAAATATTGCCGAATCAGTTAAAGGAAAAAGGATAGAGGGAATTTCAGATCTTAGAGATGAATCTGATAGAAAGGGAGTTAGAGTAGTAATTGAATTAAAAAGAGACGCTACAGTTGAAGTTGTACTGAACCAATTGTATAAACACTCTCCTTTGCAAACCTATTTTGGTATTAACATGCTGGCCTTAAATAAAGGAAGACCAGAACAATTAAGTACGAAAGAAATACTTAAAAGCTTCTTGGAATTTCGTGAGGAAGTAATTACAAGAAGGACAATTTTTGAATTAGAAAAAGCTAGAGAAAGGGCAAAAGTTCTTGTAGGGCTAGCTCTCGCAGTGGCTAATATTGATAATGTCATTAGTTTAATTAAATCTTCTAAAGATACAGATGAAGCAAAGAAACTTTTACTTGAAAAATCATGGTTAGCTAGAGACATATCTGATCTGATAGATATGATTGGAGACCCATCTGAGAAAATAGATGATAGTGGGATGTATAAATTGTCATCTGATCAAGTTAAAGCAATTCTAGAATTAAGATTGCAAAGACTAACTGGACTGGAAAGAGAAAAAATTGTTGAAGAATTACAGGAAATAGTAAAAAGCGTAGTAGCTTATTTGGAAGTGTTAAGATCTAGGGAAAAATTATTAAGTATTATGAAAGGTGAATTAAGAGAGGTAAAAGAACAATTTGCTGTTTCAAGAAGAACTTTAATACTAGATCACGAAATCAACCAAGATATAGAATCGTTGATTGAAAAAGAAGACATGGTAGTAACATTAACTAACACAGGGTATATAAAAAGAACTTCTTTAAGTACTTATAGAGCACAAAAACGAGGCGGCAAGGGAAGAGCTGTTATGTCCGTGAAGGAAGAAGATTTTGTACAACAAGTATTTGTTTTAAATACACATGATCAAGTTTTGTTTTTTACCTCTAAAGGTATTGTATACCAACTTAAAGTGTTTAGGTTACCAGGAGGAGGGCCTCACGCCAAAGGAAGGCCCATTATAAATTTACTTCCATTAAAAGATCATGAAAAAATCACTACTATGATGCCCATGCCAAATGATGAAGAAAGTCAGCCAGATTTAATGTTTGCCACAAGATCGGGAAATGTAAGAAGAAATGCGCTTTCAGATTTTTCTAATATAAAAGCTAATGGTAAAATAGCGATGAAACTTTTAGATGGAGATTCTTTAATAGGGGTAGTTCCGTGTACAAAAGATGATGATATTTTATTAGCTGCATCATTGGGAAAATGTATGCGATTTAAATCTCACGATGTAAGATTATTTAAGGGACGTGGCTCAATAGGCGTAAGGGGTATCAGGTTAAAAAAAGATGATTATGTGATTTCCATGTCGGTATTGAGACATACCAATCTAGATTTTGAAACTAGAGGGCTATATCTTAAAGCAGCTCATTCAGCTAAAAGAGGGGAAAAACAAAATTTTATTGACGAAAGTTTATATGACAACATTTCTAGTAATGAGCAGTTCATTTTAACTATCGCAAAAAATGGTTATGGTAAAAGAACTTCTGCGTATGAATATAGAATTACTAATAGGGGTGGTCAGGGAATTATAAATATTGAAACTTCTGAACGTAATGGTTCAGTAGTTGATTCTTTTCCGGTTAAAAATGAAGAACAAATAATATTAGTAACAGATGCTGGAAGAATTATTAGATCTCCAGTTAATGATATTCGTATTGCATCAAGAAATACTCAGGGTGTTACTTTGTTTAATGTTAATAAAGGGGAAAGTGTGGTATCCGTAACGCGTTTGTCCATAGAAGAAAATATTGAAGGAGAAGAAGAGATTACCAATAATGCAGTAGAAGAAAATACTGAAGGAGAAGAAGAGATTACCAATAATAAAGTGGACAAAAATACAAACAAAGAGGAGGATTTATCTTAATGACAGAACGAATAGGTTTATATCCAGGTTCATTTGATCCTATTACTAACGGCCACACAGACATAATAAGAAGATCTTTAAAAGTAGTAGATAAACTAATTGTTGGAATAGCTGTTAATATGAATAAGTCAGGATTTTTTAATCCAGAAGAGAGATTGCAAATAGTAGAAGAAGATATTAAAAGTATTGGATTGGCTGATAAAATTGAAGTTCACTCATTTGAAGGTCTTTTAATGCATTATGCAACTAATGTTGGAGCAAGCATTATTATTCGTGGGCTTAGAGCTGTAAGTGATTTTGAGTATGAATTTCAGATGACTGGGATGAACGCAAGACTTAAACCTGATATAGAAACAGTTTTTTTAATGTCTAGTGAAAATCAACATTTTATTTCTTCACAACTAGTTAAAGAAATTTTTAAATTTAAAGGTGATATTTCTAGTTTTGTATCTGCTAATGTTCTGAAAAATATGAAGAAAAAATTATCTGATAATTAGGTAAACGTATGAATAAACTTTTTATAAATTTAGTGAAACCAATACTTATTTTAATACTAACTATAGGTGTGTGTATGCAAATCGAAGCAAACGATAATTTATTATTAATGGAATTAAAATCTGGAAATGTAACCATTGAAATGAAACCTGAAATTGCTCCCAATCACGTGAAAAGGATTAAGCAACTGGTTAGAGAAAAATTTTATGATGGCTTGAAGTTTCATAGGGTAATAGATGGTTTTATGGCTCAAACAGGAGATCCTTTAGGAAATGGAACTGGAGGATCGGGACAAAATATAGATGCAGAATTTAGTTCTGCTAAACATATAAAAGGTACAGTATCAATGGCTAGAGCAAGAGATCCAAATAGTGCTGATAGTCAATTTTTTATTTGTCTTGCTGACGTTCCACATTTAGATGAGCAATATACTATTTGGGGACAGGTAATTGAAGGGATGGAAAACGTAGATAAAATTAAGAAGGGTGAAGGAAACAACGGAGCAGTTGTTGGAGAACCTGACATAATTATATCTTTAAAATTGAAATCAGAAAAAGAATAATGGTTGTATATAGTTGAAGGTTGATTTTTTTGATTTTAATTTACCTAATAACTTAATAGCTGAAAAATCAGCAAGCCCAAGAGATTCGTCAAGAATGCTTTTAGTAAGCGGGAGTTCTCTTTCTGATAAGTGTATTGGTAATTTGTCTGATGTATTCAGTGCAGGTGATCTTTTTGTAATAAATAATACACGTGTGCTTTCCTCACGTTTAAGAGGGAAAGTAAATAATTATTCTGTTGAAGTTACATTTTTAAACGAAGTAAAAAAAGGTATATGGAGATCTTTGGTTAAACCTGCTAAGAGGTTAAGTATTGGAGATAGTTTTTTTTTCAGCGATTATAAAATTAAGGTTTTTAAAAAAGAAATAAGAGGAGAAGTGTTATTTGAAGTAAATATGGATAAAACTAAATTTATTGAATTATTACTTAAAAAAGGTGAGATGCCTTTGCCTCCATATTTAAAAAATAATAAAATGAAAAACCCTTTTGAAGATTATCAGACTATTTTTGCTAAAAAATATGGTGCTGTTGCCTGTCCAACTGCAGGATTGCATTTTACACCCGATCTTATTAACATACTTAAAGATAAGGGTATTAATGTATTAGAAATAACTCTTCATGTAGGATCAGGAACTTTTTTACCTTTAAAAGGTAAAGATACTAAAAGTCATCGTATGCATGAGGAATTTTTTGAGATAAGTAAAAAAACTGCTAGTGCAATAAATTATGCTAAAAAAAGTGGTCGTAAGATTATAGCAGTAGGGACAACTGTTTTAAGAGCTTTGGAATCGTCAGTCGATGTTAATGGAGATATAAAATCTAAAAAAGGATTTACTAATATTTTTATTACTCCTGAAGAAAAAATATTAACTACAGATTATCTGCTTACTAATTTTCATTTACCTAAGTCAACATTATTTATATTAGTTTGCGCTTATGCAGGGGTTAGAATAATGCATAATGCTTATGTACATGCAATAAGGAATAAATATAGATTTTATTCACTAGGTGATGCCTGTTTAATAAAGAAAAATATTGCAAATGACACTATCATTTAAATTACAGCATAAAGATGGAAATGCTAGAGCGGGAATAATTCATACAGCTCACGGCACAATAGAAACTCCTGCATTTATGCCTGTAGGAACTTATGGTGCTGTCAAGGGAATTCAACCTGAAGAATTAATTAAAATTGGGGTAAATATAATTTTAGCTAATACTTATCATTTAATGGAAAGACCGGGAAAAGTAATTATAGAGAAATCAGGAGGTTTAAGAAAATTCATGGGTTGGCAAGGTCCTATATTAACTGATTCAGGAGGATTCCAAGTTATGTCTCTATCAAAAATGTCTAAAGTAGATGAGGAGGGAGTAACATTTAAGTCTCATTTGGATGGAAGTAGTTTAAGATTAAATCCAGAAATCTCTATAAAAATGCAAAAGTCCTTTGATTCAACAATATCAATGATTTTTGATGAGTGCACACCTTATCCTATAGATTATGAATTAGCAAAAAAATCCATGAGATTATCATTCAGATGGGCGGAAAAAAGTAAAAAATACTTCGATGATAGAAATGGTTATGGAATTTTTGGAATTGTTCAAGGTTCCATATACAAAGACCTAAGAGAAGAATCTATTAAAGAGTTAATTCAGTTAAATTTTGACGGGCTAGCTTTGGGAGGACTAGCAGTAGGCGAAGGGCATGAAATAATGGTTGAGGTTGTAAAAAATTCTATTGAATATTTTCCATTGGATAAACCTAGATATTTGATGGGTGTAGGATATCCAAAAGATATAATTGAATCTGTAAAATTAGGTATAGATATGTTCGATTGTGTTTTACCTACAAGGTCGGGGAGAACAGGTAAAGTTTTTACCAAATATGGGGAACTAAATATTAAAAATGCTAAATACAAAAAAGACTTTAGGCCGTTGGATATAAAATGCAAATGTGCCGTTTGTGCAAAAAATGTATCTAGATCTTATTTGCATCATTTATCAAATATAGGGGATATGCTTGCAAGCATATATCTTACTTTGCACAATATTAATCACTATATAGAATTAATTTCAGATATAAGAAACAGTATCATTAATAAAAACTTTGATGAAGTTTCAGAAAAGAGATTGAAAGATTATCAAAAAGGAGATATTGATCTAGAGAATTAATTTTTAATATATAAATTTTCAATTGTTTTGGGCCCTTAGCTCAGTTGGCAGAGCGGATCCCTTTTAAGGATTAGGTCGCAGGTTCGAATCCTGCAGGGCTCACCAAATTCAAATCGTTGGTTACCAACAGTTTCCAATGATTTTTTTTCGTTGAAAGAATGACCAAAAAATGAGAGTTTTCCAAAAGTTTTCCAGAATTAGGAAAACATCTGTCGCCAGATCCTTTTTTATAACAAAAGAGTATAACATTTAACTAATTAGCCTTAGATTCGGTTTTTGCTTAATAAACTTATCAATAGCTGCATAAGCTAGATTAGTTTTATCAACTTCTTCCGAATAATGACCTACCATTGAGTCGGTAACATGACCTGTTATAGCCTTTACTTCAGACGCACCCATCTCCTTCTTACCTTCACGCACTGTAAAACCTCTTAATGATGTTGCAGTTTTATTTAGTGCCATTGAAGTAGCTTTAGGAATTTGTTTCTTAGCAAAGAAACCTAAGTTCTTTTTCACGTTCTTAACATTAGAACGAACATCTATTGCTATCATTTTGGGATACTCACAAGAAATACATTATGCCTAAATGATAAACCCTCACTGTCAGTCGTCAATGAAATTAATGTGGGAATTTAGTGGAACCTAAATTGATCTAATAACTACCACGACAAAGTCATGCCTATATACAACATGTCACAATTATTGTTAAAGCGATAGCTGCTGCCACTCCACTTATAATTTTAACAGAATTACTAAGTTTTATTTTACGTTGTATTGTTCTTTTAATCATAATCATCTGCCAATTTAATTCTTCTCAGGATTATATTACCAAAAAGGCGTAAAAAAGTGAAATTTAATAAAAAGTATGTTATATTAGACGCCATTTTTATGTTTGGACAATAATGAAAATACTAATAAGCTTATTTGTAATTTACTTTCTAATGTCTAGTCTTTCTTACTCAGATCATCATGCTCAGAACGAACAAGAAAACCATGAGATGAAGCACGAACACCATGGTGAACATGACAATCATGAAGAGCATGAAGATAAAAAAGAACATGACAATCATGAAGAGCATGACCACTAATTTAGTACGTTACTAGTTGTGATTGCATTTACGAGTATAAGTCTGTTTTATGAAAGTATTTATTTTAATATATAAAAAGTAAATACTAAGTTAAAGAAAGGATAATAATATGGAAGAAGGCGGTTCTTCGTTCATCATACAAATACTACCTCTAGCAGTAGTAGTGCTTTTAATTTATTTTGGCATTAGACGTTCAACTAAACAAAGAAAATTGCAAGAAGAAACTCCTTTTCTTATTACGGTTCAATGTTAAATATAAATTTTAATGGTGAAGGTTACCAAAAAAATAAAGGGAGTTTGTTTAATCCTAGCGTATCTTGGGCAATAGGGCTCTCAAAGGTTCGTTCACCATATAAGGTTGACTACAATATTACTTATACACCATACGATTTAATTACTGATGTCTTACTTTATTATGGCCAAACGGAATATGACAGCGGAGATGCAGTTGTTTTGCCACCTAATAAGTTGTCAGCTTACCATTTTTCTCATAATATTTCTTTTGGATATGATATCTTGCCCGATTTTTTTATTCGTCCATTCATTGGTATAGGTTATCAGTACTCAGGGATAAATATTTACTTTAAGAAAGAAGGAAAACAGAATAATACTTCAAAGACATCAGATATTTTTGTACATGGAGAATTGATCTATACTATCAACTCTAATTATTTCCTTGGACTTTCCTTCGCAAACTCTTTAACCCTTGATGAAAAAAGTTGGCAAAATATTTACTTTAAAATCGGAAAAATCTTTATTTCTAATAAGCTTTAGATCAATGCAATATAATCTCAGAATTCTTCAAACGATCTTGATACTTTCTTTTTGTAACTTTTTTAGCGGGTGTCTTAATGTAAATAATTCTGGAACTTTGGATGAATATTTTTTTGGTGAATATATGGATGAGAATTGCAGTATAACAGCCGTGTCCACTGGAACAGAATTTGGATTTGAGAATTGGTCTATGGTTAATATCCCAGAATATCCACAAACAGCTTATTTGTACGAGGATAGATTTTTTATTTTTTCTGGGCACTTTGGATCGGGTTATTCAAGCTTTTCGCCCACTTCTGGCGGTACAGACTTTAACATTTACTTATATCATAACGAAACTTTAATTCGATCATATGGACATAGTGATGATTATATTATGGCTGGTTGGCCATTATGGTACATAGAATTTTCTGGTCCCAATTTTCCGCAAATAATTTTG
>PTKJ01000024.1 GCA_002937675.1 Alphaproteobacteria bacterium MarineAlpha9_Bin1
ATTATATAACGGATAATTTAGATGAAAAATATAATATTTATTCAGACGTTGATTGCGCACTATGTGCTTCAGGAACTGTATCTTTAGAACTAGCAAATTATAGAACACCTATGGTAGTGGCTTATAAATTAAATTGGATTACTTGGAGTTTAGTTAGGATAATGGTCAAAATTGATACTGCATCTATAGTCAATATTATTTTGGATAACAAAATTATTCCCGAGTATTTTCAGGGAAGAGCAAGCGTTGAGAATTTAACTTTTGCTATTAAGGATTTAATAATAAAAGATAATATTAGAAATAAACAAGTCCAAGGTCTTGATGAGGCAATAAAATGTGTTATTAATAATACACAGGACCCTAGTTACTTAGCAGCTAAAGCAATAATGAAAATAGTTTAGGAGGTTTTATATTATGGGTAGTAATAATTTTAAATATTTACATACGATGATGAGAGTAAATGACCTAGATGAATCAATAAATTTTTACTCAAAAATGTTTGGTATGCAACTTTTAAGAAAATCAGATTATCCTGATGGAAAATTTACTTTAGCTTTTTTAGGCTATGGAAATGAAGAAAATAATACCGTTTTGGAATTAACATATAATTGGGATCAGAAAGAAAAGTATAAACTAGGAAATGCTTGGGGACATATAGCAATAGGCGTAGAAAATATATATGATTTTTGTGAAGAATTAGAAAAAAACAATATTGTTATTACCAGAAAACCAGGTCCCATGAAGCACGGAAATACCGTTATTGCTTTTTTAGAAGACCCTAATGGATACCAAATTGAACTAATTCAAAAATAAGATTTATCATCTTTTATCGATTGGTAAAAACTTTCTTTCCTTTGCGCCATCATAAAGTTGTCTAGGTCTACCTATCTTTTGTTCTGGGTCTTCAATCATTTCATTCCACTGTGCTACCCATCCTACTGTTCTAGCTACAGCGAATAAGACTGTAAAAAGATTAGGAGGAAACCCCATAGCTTGTAAAATTATACCTGAGTAAAAATCAACATTAGGGTATAATTTTTTTTCTACAAAGTAGTCGTCTTCAAGGGCAATTTTTTCCAATTCTCTTGCAAGTTTAAACATTGGTTCATTTTCTTTACCAAGTGTTCTTAAAACTTCGTCAGCCGTTTTCTTCATGACTTTAGCTCTAGGGTCATAGTTTTTATACACTCTGTGCCCAAATCCCATTAACCTAAATGGGTCGTTAGTATCTTTAGCTTTTATAATGTATTTTCTTACGTTATTTATGTTTTTTATATCTGATAGCATATGAATTACTGCTTCATTGGCTCCACCATGTGCTGGACCCCATAATGAGGCTATTCCGGCCGCTATACATGCAAAAGGGTTTGCCCCAGATGAACCAGCAAGTCTGACTGTTGATGTAGAAGCATTTTGTTCATGGTCTGCATGTAGAATCAGGATTTTATCCATTGCTTTAGTCAATACTGGATCAACATCGTAATCTTCTGCTGGTACCGAAAACATCATGTTTAAAAAATTTTCGGAATAAGAAAACTTATTTTTTGGATAGATAAAGGGTTGTCCAATAGAAAATTTATATGCCATAGCAGCAATAGTTGGCATTTTTGCTATTAGCCTACGCGACGCTATCAATCTTTGTTTGTTATCAGTAATGTCAGTACTATCATGATAAAATGCGCTCAATGCTCCAACCACTCCACACATTACTGCCATCGCATGAGCATCTCTTCTAAAACCTCTAAAGAAAAGAGATAATTGCTCATTTACCATAGTATGGGTGGTAATTTTTTTATCAAATTGTGATTTTTCCTTTTTATTCGGTAGTTCCCCATTTAGTAGTAAATAAGCTACTTCCAAAAAATCACAATTTTCAGCCAATTCATCTATTTTATAACCTCTATGTAATAATATTCCTTTTTCACCATCAATGTAGGTTATTTTTGACTTGCATGATCCAGTACTTGTATATCCAGGATCATAAGTGAATTTATCAGTGTCATTATATAAGTTTTTAATTTCAATTACATCAGGACCAATAGTTCCGCTAAGAATTGGTAATTTATAATTTTTGCCATCAGGTAATGATAATGTAGCATACTTAGTCTTTTTATTTTTAGACATATATGTATTCCAAGAAATTATTAAAAAACTGTTTGCGAATTATAGAGACCTATTTACAACTATGCAATTATAACAAAAAAAAATATAGATTGTTTTTAAAAAACATTTATTCTATTGATAGTTTCTACTTTTCCTAGCGCTAGAATAACTTCATATAAACCAGGAGAAACTGATTTTCCGGTCAAGGCAGCTCTTAATGGCTGAGCTAGTTTTCCTAAGTTTATTTTTTTATCGTTACAAAAACTTTTAATATTTTCTTCGATGCTTTTTTCATTCCAATTTTTTATTAATTCTAAATAAGTTACGTATTCCTTAATTAATATACAGTTTTGGTCAGTTAGTATTTTTTTTGACTTTTCATCCAAGCTGATTGGAGTCTCTTCTATATAAAAGCTACTCATATTGGTTAATTCAACAGTAGTTCTAGCTCTACTTTTTAGGCCTTTAATTCCATTTTTTAATATATGTAGTTTATCTTTTTGTATAATCTCCCCTTTTTTAGCATAACTATCGGTAATTATTTTTATAACTTCTGAATCCCCCATAACATTAATGTAATGGGAATTTAAACTATTTAATCTTTCTATATCAAATTTTGCTGGAGATTTTCCAATTGATTCTATGTTAAACCATTTAATTGCATTTTCAATAGAGATAATTTCTTCATCTCCATGAGACCATCCTAATCTTAATAGATAATTCAACATGGTATTTACGAGAAATCCTTGTTCATTATAAGCTTCTATTCCTAAAGCCCCATGTCGTTTGGACAGCTTAGATCCATCACTCCCATGGATCAGAGGAATATGTGCATGAATTGGTATATTCCACCCTAAGGCGTTATAAATATGTTGTTGCCTTAAAGTATTAGTTAAATGGTCGTGTCCTCTTATAATATGAGATATTTTCATATCATAATCATCTACTACAACTGAAAGCATATAAGTTGGAGTTCCATCTGATCTGATTATTATAAAATCATCTAATTCAGAATTGCTGACTTCTATAGTTCCTTGTATAAGATCTTTTAAGATAGTTTTTCCTTTAATAGGACTTTTAATTCTAATTACGGGTTTTACACCAGAGGGAGCTAATTGTAGATCTCTCTCTCTCCAGCAACCATTATATTTGGGAGGAAGTTTGTTTTTTATTGCCTCTTCTCTCATAGCCTTTAATTCTTCAGGGGTGGAATAACATTTATATGCGTGTCCAGATTCTAGAAGTTTTATCCCTATTTCAGTATGTCTTGATAGTCTTTTAGATTGGTAAACAATTTCGTCATCCCAGTTTAAATTTAACCATTTTAATCCATTTATTATGGTTTTTTTTGCATCTTCAGTGGATCTTTTTAAGTCCGTGTCCTCAATTCTTAGTTTGAACTTGCCATTATTACTTTTAGCATAAAGCCAATTAAAAAGTGCTGTTCTAACTCCACCTATATGTAGGTGACCTGTAGGAGATGGTGCAAATCTTGTTACAATTTCCATATTATCAGCATCCAGCCACTTTATTTATAAAGTAATAAAAATGATTAAAGTATACTTAAAAAATAAATATCAGTATTTTCTTATAAGTCCAACGAGAATTCCTTGAATTTTAACTTCATTTGGATTGTATGTTTGAATATCATAGTTTTCATTTGCTGGTTTAAGAATTATATTTTTTTGGTTATTAGTAAATATTTTAAGCGTTGCCTCTTCGTTATGTATCAAAGCAACCACTATATTTCCTTCATTAGCAATAGCTTTTTTTTCAATTATGGCAACATCCTTGTCCAGAATTCCAGCTTCTATCATCGAGTCTCCCGAAACTTCTAAAGCAAAACATTCTGAATTACCTATAATATCTTTGGGTACTTTGATCATCTTTTCAACATTAGATATAGCTTCAATAGGGGTTCCAGCAGCGATTTTACCGCATAAAGGTATTTCTATATTTGTATCAATAGAAGTGATGTTATTATTTATTTTATCTGGGTTTTTCAAAACTTCTATAGCTCTAGCTCGATTAGCTAATTTTCTAATAAATCCTCTTTCTTCCAGTGCGGAAACAATTCTATGAATACCAGATTTTGATTTTAAATTCATTGCTTCTCTGATTTCATCATAAGAAGGGGACATCTTATTAGTATTGATAAAGCTGTTTACATATTCTAATAGTTCTTTCTGTTTTTTAGTTAACATAATTTATCCTTTATTGAATAGAACAAAACGTAAACATAATAATATAATAATCATTGTAAGGTCAAGTTTTTAGATACTTATAATGTGTTGCTTATTCTTGAGAATGGAATTATTGGAACTTTTTTACCTGCTGTTAGAGCTTTATCGTAAGGTTTTCTTATTATTAATCCTTCAGATTTTGCTAAATAATAAGACATTGAACTATCCTGTTTAATGTAGGGATCAGCTATAATCTCATTATTTTTTGCGTAAGATAGTTTTGCTCTCATATATTCTTCTCTTTCATCATTTTTTTTTAGATCTTTTGCCAGAATGGCTTCAGTAATAGGAAGTTTTGTATTGATATTAAGAAGGTTGTTTATTAAAGGTAATAAAAAAATAATAGATCCCACAAAGGTTGAGACTGGATTACCTGGAAAACATAAAACTAGCATATTATTTAATTTTCCAAACATTAAAGGTTTTCCAGGTCTCATAGCAATTTTCCAGAATATTATCTTCATACCTAACTCTAATAATGTTGATTGAACAAGGTCGTGATCTCCTATTGATATTCCTCCAGATGTTAATAAAATATCTGATCCTTTAGATTTTAATATTTTTTGTTTTAGAGAGTTTTTATTATCTTTAGCAATACCTAGATTTATAAATTTTCCACCTAAACTAATAATTATAGCTTCTAATATCAAACTATTAGAAGAAACTATTTCATAGTCACTAATTTTTTTTCCAGGATTTCTGAGCTCATTGCCTGTAGATATAACGGAAATAACAGGTTTTTTATAAACTTTAATATTTGAGTGATTAGCTGATGCAATAATACCTATATCTCTTGAAGTAATGATGTTATTTTTTTTTATTAATAAATCATTTTTTTTAAAATTCAGTCCTTTTTTTCTTATGTAATCACCTTTTTTTATATTTTGATTTGTAGAAATAATTTTTCCATCATTTTTCGTAACTTTTTCTTTAAGTAAAATACAATTTAATCCTTCAGGAATAACTGCTCCAGTAGAAATTCTTATACACTCTTGTTTTTTAATACTTCTTCTGAATGGATTTCCAGCAGAAGATTCTCCTACAATAGTAACAGGAGCAGTTTTTATTAAAATTGCATCATTATATCTTAGAGCATATCCGTCCATAGAAGACAAATTATTAGATGGGTGATTTAGTTTAGATTTAATGTTGTCGCAAGTAACTCTACCTAGAGAATTGTTAAGCTTGATTGTTTCATTGTTTAAAAAAATCTTATTAGAAATGATTTTTTTTTGTGCTTCTTTTACAGTAATCATTTTCTTTTAAATGTTCCTGATTTGCCTCCAGATTTTTCTAGTAATTTTATATCTGAAATTATTATATTTTTATCTACGGCCTTACACATGTCATATATAGTTAGAGCTGCAATAGATACTGCAGTCAAAGCCTCCATCTCTAAACCTGTTTTATCGTCCAGTTTACATTGGGATTTAATTTTTATGGAAAAATTTCCATCGTCTAATTCAAAATCTATTTTTATTAAAGATATAGATAGAGGATGACAAAGAGGAATTAATTCATGAGTTTTTTTTGCCGCCATTATTCCTGCAACCCTAGCAATCCCAAAGACATCACCTTTAGAAGTGCTGCCATTTTTAACCATTAAAAAAGTTTCTTTTTTCATTGATAATATACATGATGCTCTGGCAGTTCTTATAGTCTTCTTTTTAGCAGATATATCAACCATAGCGGCCTTACCTTGGGAATCAAAATGCGTAAATACTTTCTTCTTATTCATATTAAATTCTAAGCTCCCAATAATATTTTTGTGGCTTTAGTAATATCATGATTTTTCATTAAGGATTCACCAACTAGAAACCTCTCAACCCCAAATTTTAAAACCCTATTTAAATCAGCGTTTGTTTCAATTCCACTTTCACACACTATGTCATATTTCTTGGGGACTTTTCTAGATAATTTTATAGTAGTTTCAATATCAACTGATAATGTATTTAAATTTCTATTATTAATCCCTATCAAGTCAGGATCTAGTTTTATAGCTCTATCAAGTTCCTTTTCATCATGTGCTTCAACTAAGATATCCATGTTCAAGTCTTTAGAAACTTTTATTAGTTCATTTGCTGTTTTATCATTCACAGCTGCTAAAATAATTAATATACAGTCTGCTCCAACACTTCTTGATTCTAAAACTTGCCAGGGATCTAGAATAAAATCTTTTCTGAGAATAGGTAAATTAGAAGATTTTTTTGCTTCTATTAAATCTCTTATTTTTCCTTTAAACCATTTATTTTCTGTTAGTACACTTAGGCATGAAGCCCCTCCTGATTGATAGGCCTGTGCAATCTTTTTTGGAGAAAAGTCTTCTCTAATAATGCCCTTAGATGGACTTGATTTCTTCAATTCTGCAATCAAAGCTAATTGGTTATATTTAACTGATTTCTTTAATGCCTCACTAAACCCTCTCGGTTTTTCCTGTTTTTTAATTTCATTTAACAAATATTCTTCGGTAAAATTATTTTTCAATAACTTAATTTCATCTAATTTATGATCACATATTTTTTTTAGTACTGACATATTAATTACTCATTAGAAATTTTTTAATATTATTAACTACTTCAGTAGCTTTCACGTTGTCAATTAATTGAGAGGTTAGTATTATTCCGTTTTCAAGATTACATACTTTTATCAGCTATAACAAAACCGGCCGTAGCGTTTAACTCAACTATGTCTTGTATGAGCTCTTTTCTCCATTAAAAAGTTTAATATTATTTTTTGCATTTTGTTTAGCATATCCGCCTTTAATATCACTATGTTTACAAAGATTAAATCCATAATCTATTTATTCAAATAATCTGATATAAAATCTACTTTAATTAAAATTCAAAGTAGTAATGTTTCTCTATTCGTTAGTTATCTTTATTAAATTTTGTAAAGTTTTTAGTGCCTTTCCGTTATCTATCAATTGATTGGCTAAATCTATACCATCTTCATAGGTTTTCACAGAATCTGAAATACAAAAAGCTGCAGCTGCATTTAACAAAACTATATTTCTATAATGTCCTTTTTCACCTTGAAATAAATTTAACATCTTTTTCGCATTCTTGGAGGGTGATCCCCCTTTCAATTCTTCTTGGTTGCATAGTTTAAAGCCATATTGTGTTGGATTAATCTCAAATTCATTAATTTTATTATTATTTAGTTCTGCTACTTTGGTAAAACCAGTTAAAGTTATTTCATCCATTCCATCTGAGCCATTAACTACCCACGCTTTTTCTGATTTAAGTGCTTTTAATGTTTTAGCAATTGTAAAAACATATTTGTCTGAAAAAACGCCTAATAACTGTCTTTTAGGTCGTACTGGATTTAATAGAGGTCCTAATAGATTAAATATTGTTCTAAACATTAGTTCTTTTCTAACTTTTGCTACATTTTTAAATGCCTTATTATAATTTGGTGCAAATAAAAAACACATATTAGTGTCCTCAAGACATTTATTAATTAATTCATCACCTATGCTAATATTAATTCCTAATTCAGTTAGCACATCTGAAGCACCAGATTGAGAAGAAACTGCAGTATTACCATGTTTGGCTACATATACTTTTTTATGAGAAGCTACAATAAATGCTACAGCGGTAGATATGTTATAAGTTTTAAGTCCATCTCCCCCTGTTCCAACAATATCAATAGTATTAATTTTTAATTTTAGTGGGTTTAGAACATATGGAAACAATGATTTTGCTGCGCCTACCAGTTCGTCTGAAGAGGCGCCTTTCATTGAAAGAGTTGCTAAAAAAGCAGCCATCTCAACATCTGAGGCTTCTCCTGAAGTTAAATATTTAAATACGTTTTCAGCTTCAGTTATAGTTAAATCAATATTATTAAGTAATTTAGGCATTATGTTATTAATTGGGTTCATTTTTTTTCACATATACTGATAAAATTTTTAATTAATACATTTCCGTAATTGGTTTCAATGCTTTCAGGATGGAATTGAACCCCAAAAGCTTTAGCATCTGGATATGAAATACTCATTACAACGTTATCATTTGAGCGTGCGTTGATTAAAATTTTACTTGGTAAGGTTTTTTCTTCTACTACTAAAGAATGATATCTAGTTGCCTTAAAATTTTGAGGCATATTTTTAAATAACAAGCTTTTATCATGATGAATTTTACTAATTTTGCCATGCATTACCTTTTTTGCTCTAACTATTGAAGCTCCATAGGCCTGAGCTATAGATTGATGTCCAAGACATATTCCTAATACAGGTATTTTTTTATAGGCTAATTTTATTAAATTTACCGAGATTCCTGCATGATCTGGAGTTTTAGGTCCAGGCGAAACTATTATTCCCTGAGGCTTTAAATTTATGACTTCATTTTCAGAGATTGCATCATTTCTAAATACCTTAACCTCGACATTATTTTCTTCAAAATAATGTCGAACTATATAGGTAAAGCTATCGTAATTATCAATTAACACAAACATAAATTATATCCATATATTTTACTTTTTAAAGCTAATTTATTAAGAGAATAACAGTGCTTCATTAGCTGCTCTGAACAAAGCTTTCGCTTTATTTACGGTTTCCTCATATTCTTTTTCTGGTATTGAATCTGCAACCACTCCGCCACCAGCTTGAACATACATTTTTTTATTCATTAATAATGCTGTTCTTAACGTGATACAAGTATCCATATCACCATTTGAAGAGAAATATCCTACACAACCTCCATAAACTTCTCGTTTATCATTTTCAAGTTCATCTATGATTTCTATTGCCCTAATCTTAGGTGCTCCACTAACTGTTCCAGCAGGAAAGCCAGCTAATAAGGCATCTAGATAGTCATAACCCGGCTTAATAATTCCTTCTACATTAGATACTATATGCATAACATGGCTATATTTTTCAATGATCATTTTTTCAGAAACTTTTACAGTCCCCGTTTTTGAAACTCTTCCAACGTCATTTCTAGCAAGATCTAATAACATTGTATGTTCAGCAATTTCCTTCTCATCGTTTAATAGTTCATTTGCTAATTGTATATCTTCTTCGTTTGTTTTTCCTCTTGGACGCGTCCCCGCAATTGGTCTTATAGTAACTTTATCATCTCTTACTCTTACAAGTATTTCTGGACTGGAACCTACTATAGAAAAATAATCAAAATTTAAGTAATATAAAAATGGTGAGGGGTTGAGTCTTCTTAATGCTCTATATAAATTAAAAGGGGGTAATTCAAAGGGAATCTCAAATCTTTGGGATGGTACTACCTGAAATATATCTCCGGCAAAAATATATTCTTTAGCTTTAATAACATTTTTAATATATTCACTTTTGCTAAAATTAGATTTTATATTAGGGATACCCTTTAATTTATTGTTATTTATAGGTTCATTTTTGACATTATTCTGTAATATTTTTACTATTTTATTAATTCTGTCGCATCCCTTTTTATATAAATTATTTAAATCATTGGAATTGTTACTATTTGAAAATACAGGCGTAACAATGGTAATAATATCTTTAACAGAGTCAAAAATCAGCATAATAGTTGGTCTAATAAATAGACCATCTGGTAATTTTAATTTACTCTGATTTATACTATCTATTTTTTCTGATAACCTAATTGTATCAAACCCTAAATACCCTATGAGACCTGCAGCCATAGGGGGCAAAAAATCAGGTAAGTCTATTTTTGAAATTTTTATTAAATTTCTCAGTGATTCAAGAGTTCCACCATCCTCTTTTTTGTAAATTTTATCAGAATATTTTGCATTTAAATTAATTTCTGCTTCATTGCCATAACACTTCCATATAATGTCAGGGTTTAAACCTAAAATAGAGTATCTTCCTCTAGTGTCTCCTCCTTCTACAGATTCTAATAAAAATGAATAAGGGAGGTCTGATCCTATTTTTAACATTGCAGCGACCGGTGTATCTAAATCTGCAACAAAAGAGGTCCATATTATTTGTGATTTTTTTTTCTTTATATTTTTGGAAAATATATTTAAAATAGGCTCAAATTTCATATCATCCTCATATATTACTCAAATAAGCTGTTAAATATATTTTTTTCAATTTTTATTGTATGCTGTGCTGATAACTGTTTTATAAATATTTTTCTATGATCATTTGCAATATTTTTACTAAGATCCTCATTTATAAATTTAATTTTTTCGGAGTCTATACTTTGAGTAGATTTGATATTTACGAGTTTGCTTATAGTAAAAGATTTTTCATCATATCTTATTATAGGTGAGATTTGATTTAATTCTAGTTTAAAAACTTCCGTTAAAGCGTTTACGTTAAGTACACCTTCTGCACCAGAACCGTCTAATTTAACATTATTTAATTTCATAATTACGAGGTTGTTATTTTTAGCCAATGCTTCAAAACTTTCTCCTTTTTTAATGTTTTCTAAAAAATAACTTGCATCTTTTTGTGCTTCTTTGACACTTTTAAAGTTTTTAATATCTATAATAATTTGGTTTTCAGCCTCATCTATACTCATTGCTCTAGATAAATTTACTTCATTAATATGAACCGCGAACATGATATTACTAATTGTGTTGGTTAGGTTAGAGGTATCGTCTAATTTTGTAGAATATACGACCTCTAATAATTCGGGATAAGGAGGAAGATCTTCTACTATTTTTCCTAAGTAATTAGTTCCATTAATTTTTACTTTATCAAATGTTTTTATAGTAGCATTAATTGATTCTGCAGCTTCTAGAGCCGTAGATCCTGAGGCGATATCGTCATAAAAAGCATTGCCCAAGTCATATAATTTATCAATAGCTATAGCAGTTTTAAGTTCTTTACTTATATCAGACTTTACTTCAGAAAATTTTAGTTTAGTTCCTTTTCTAATGGTGTTTACAAGATATATTCTCCAACCAAAAGGAGTTTTTTCTGGCCCCTGAATTTTCCCAAGTTTAGCTTTGAATGATTTTTCAGCCAGTTCTTTAGGGAGGTCGCTAAAAGTTAAGAATCCAAGATTTAAGGAGTCTCTTTCTTTATTTAGAAAAGTGCTCGCTTCCTCTAGAAACTTTGAACTGTCACTTATTTTATTAATTAAATTTATTGCTTCTTGTTCACTATCAGTATTAATTAAAAATATCTCTCTTTGTTCGGGTTGATTATATTTTTCTGGATAACTTTCAAATTCTTCTCTTATTTCTTTCTCAGTCAATTTAATATCATTAATGATGTCAGCAGGTTTAATGCTTATCACGCTGAAGCTTCTATTTTCTGGATAAATATATCTATCAGAGTTTTTTTCGTAAAAATCTTTAATTTCTGAAGATGTTATATTTTTATTAATCTTATAATTATTGGAAGAAAAAGTAATAGTTTTGATATCCCTCTCTTCATTCCTTATTTTGTAATAGATTTCTGAAATTAAAGATGGAACTTTTTTTTCAAAACTAAAAATATTATTAATTTGATCTCTTTTTATGGTTTTGGATAATTCTTTTAAAAATTCTTTTTCATCTAATCCTAATTGTCTTAGGTTATATTCAAACTGCTCTTGGCTAAATTGTCCTAGTTGATCTTTAAAATATGGTGAAGCAAATATAGAGTTTCTTAAACGTTTTTTTGAAACAGATATTCCGATCTTATCTACTTCTATATCTACTATTTTTTCATTAATCATTTGTCTTAAAGTTTGATTGTGAAGATCATAAGAGAGGGCTATCTCATCAGTAATTTGACCATTGGAGTTACGTCTTAGATCTGACAAGATTCTTTGATATGTACGAATGAACTCTCCTGCGGTAATTGTTTCACTTCCTATTTTTGCGATAACAGGGTCCCTTTTATTCGAAAAAATATCTCCTACGCCCCAAAGAGCAAAGCTTGCTGCAATTAGCAATAAAAAAATTTTAGTTGTAAAAGATTTAGTTTTTTTACGTAAATTATTAAACATTCTTTTTCCATTTAGAGCATTATTAAAATCATTAAAAAATATTTTAAAAATTTATTGTATATAGTAATGTTTACTAATATTTATAGTTTGTTTATTGATATGTTTTATACGATAACTCCTTTGGAGTAATTTTGTACATAATTTAAGTAAAATAATCAAATATAGGAGTCTAATTTTTGTTAATTGCCGGAAACTGGAAATCAAATTGTGATTTGGTAATGGGAAAAAACTTGGCCTCTTCAATAGTAAAAAGTATAAAAGGGCAAACTTTAAACTGTCAAATAGCAATTTTTCCTCCTTTTACTTGCCTTAATTCTGTTTCAAATATATTAAAAAATTCTAGAATATCTCTAGGTGCTCAAGACTGTAGTGAATATAATGGAGGTGCTTATACAGGAGAAGTTTCAGCAGGGATGTTATTAGATGTAGGTTGTAAATACGTTATAGTTGGGCATTCTGAACGTAGAATAAAACATGGAGAAACCAGCAAACAAGTTAGAATAAAAACTCTTAATGTCTTTAATTCAAATTTGAAACCAATTGTTTGTGTAGGAGAAACAGAGAAAGATAGAGATTTAGGTAAGGAAAATGATATAGTAAAGAAGCAGATAACTAGTTCAATTCCAATTGATGCTGGTGCAAAATCACTATCAAATTTAATAATTGCTTATGAACCAGTTTGGGCTATAGGTTCAGGTTTAACCCCAACTATCAATGAGATAGAAAGAATGTTTAAAGAAATAAAAAAAAATTTAAAACTTCATTTAAAGGAAAAATATGTGGATGATATAAAAATATTATATGGAGGATCTGTAAATAAGAAAAACTCAAATGAAATATTATCATTAAAAGAAGTTGATGGTGCTTTAATAGGAGGTGCTTCATTAAATGCAGCAGAATTTAGTTCTATCTGTTTAGAAATTTATAATAAGGAATAGGAAAGATTTATGACAAATATATTATTAACAATACATGTAATTTTAGCTATAGGATTAATAATTGTGATTTTGTTACAAAGAAGTGACGGAGGGGCATTAGGTGGAATTGGAGGAGGTGTGTCCTTTGGAGGAATATTGAGTGGCAGAGGATCAGCTAATTTTCTTACCAGATTAACTGCTATACTTGCTGCGACGTTCATAGCGACTAGTTTAGGTCTGGCTGTATTAGAAAGTGGAGACAAAAAAGGTGAATCAATTTTGGAAGGAATTGAAGATATAGAATCAAATGCCCCTCTAATCCCAATTGATGAAAATGATTCTGAAGTTATTCCTCCTAGAGCAGAATAGTTTTGTAAGTTAATAGAAATAAAGGTGCGGATGTTTGATGAGTGAGGCTAGATATATATTTATTACAGGAGGAGTTGTTTCATCGCTTGGAAAGGGAATATCATCTGCTGCGTTAGGTGCATTGTTACAGGCTAGAGGATACTCTGTAAGATTAAGAAAATTAGATCCCTATATTAATGTTGATCCAGGAACTATGAGTCCATATCAACATGGAGAGGTTTTTGTAACTGATGATGGAGCAGAAACAGATCTGGATCTTGGACATTATGAAAGGTTTACAGGAGTCCCTGCTAGACAAAGTGATAATATTACTACGGGTCGCATATATCAACAAGTAATTCAAAAAGAAAGAACTGGAGATTACCTTGGTAGTACAGTTCAAGTAATTCCTCATATTACAGATGCTATAAAAGAATTTATTTCCAAAGATATAGGGAATAGCGATTTTGTTCTAGTGGAAATAGGTGGAACGGTGGGCGATATTGAAAGTTTGCCTTTCTTGGAAGCTATTCGACAATTTGGTAATGAAAAAGGACGTGATAAAAGTATTTATATACACCTTACTTTATTACCCTATATAGGTACTTCGAAAGAACAGAAAACAAAACCTACTCAGCATTCAGTTAAGGAACTTAGAGAAATAGGTATTCAGCCTAATATATTACTGTGCAGGTGTGATAGAGAGATAGAGAAAACAGAAAAAGATAAAATTGCTTTATTTTGTAATGTTTCACCTGAGGAAGTTATTCAAGGCATAGATGTAAAAAATATATATAATGTACCTATAATCTACCATCGGGAAGGTTTAGATGTTCAGGTTCTGAAACATTTTTCTATAAAAAGAACAAAGAAAATTAACCTTAAGCATTGGAAAAAAATCGTTCATAGAATAAACAATCCAAAAATATTTTTAAAAATTGGGATTGTAGGTAAATATACCGATTTTCCAGATGCATATAAATCTTTAGCCGAAGCTGTTGTTCATGGCTCATTAGCAAATAATGCTGAAGCAGAAATAGTATGGATTAATTCTGAAAAAATTAAATCTAATTCGGTTAAAGAGAAATTCAATAAATTGAATGGTGTAATAGTTCCAGGTGGATTTGGAGAAAGGGGAATAAAAGGGAAATTATTAACTATTTCTTACCTTAGAAAAAATAGGGTGCCATTTTTAGGAATTTGCCTAGGATTGCAACTTGCTATAATTGAGTTTGCCCAAAATGTTTTAAATATAAAAGGCGCAAATTCTTCTGAATTTGGTCCTTGTGATGAAATTGTCATTGGTTTGTTAACTGAATGGAATAAATCTGGTAAGAAAATTAGAAGGCACGTTGGTTCTGATAAAGGAGGCACTATGCGTTTAGGATCCTATCCTTGTGATGTTGTAAGAGGTTCTAAAGCTTTTAATATTTATAAGAAAAGACGAATAGAGGAAAGGCATAGACATCGTTATGAAGTTAATTCTATATATGAAAGTTTGTTCAATGAGAAAGGTTTGTACTTTTCAGGGAAATCTCCGGATGGAAAATTGCCTGAAATAATAGAAATCAAAACACATCCATGGTTCTTGGGGGTTCAATTTCACCCTGAATTAAAATCTCGTCCCTTTGATCCTCATCCTATATTTAAGTCTTTTATAGAAGCAACTATCAAAAATGTGAAAAAATCATGAACAAAGGTAATATGGTAAAAGTATCTCATTTAAATATTTCAAATAATTTGCCTTTTACTCTAATAGCTGGCCCTTGCGTTATAGAGAGCAAAGACCATGCCTTGGAAACAGCACAAAAAATTGCTTCAATTACAAAAAAATTAAATATTCAGTTTATATATAAGTCCTCTTTTGATAAAGCTAATAGAACATCACTAAATTCTGAAAGAGGTCCTGGTCTCAATTTATCTTTAGAAATATTTGATGCAATAAAGTCTACTATAGGTTGTCCTGTCATAACGGATGTGCATGAAATCTCTCAATTAGAATTAATTTCTAACGTGGTAGATATAATACAAATTCCTGCTTTTCTATGTCGTCAGACTGATTTATTAATAGAAGCTGCCAAAACTAATAAGCCTGTTATGGTAAAAAAAGGTCAGTTTTTAGCTCCTTGGGATATAAAAAATGTTATAGATAAATTATCTGAAAATGGTAATGGCGGAGTGTTAGTATGTGAAAGGGGGGTAAGTTTTGGTTATAACACCCTTGTTTCAGATTTTAGATCTCTTCCTATTATGAAATCATTCGGTTGTCCTGTAGTATATGATGCTACACATTCTGTACAACAACCTGGTGGTATGGGAGACAAGTCTGGAGGCCAAAGAGAATTTGTTCCGATCTTAGCTAAAGCTGCAGTTTCTATTGGTGTAGCAGCATTATTTATGGAAACTCATCAAGATCCAGACAATGCTCCTAGCGACGGTCCTAATATGCTTCATTTAGACGATTTAGAAAAATTGCTTAGTACTCTCAAAAAAATAGATAAAATAGCTAAGGAAGATGCCTAGTAATCTAACTACTTAGGAATTTTATAGTGAGTAAAATAAAAATAATTAAAGGAAGGGAAATACTAGATAGCAGGGGAAACCCCACTGTTGAAGTTGACGTAATTTTAAATAATGGTTCTTTCGGAAGGGCAGCTGTTCCTTCGGGAGCATCTACAGGAACTCATGAAGTTGTTGAAAAAAGAGATGTTAATGAAAATAGATACTTAGGAAAAGGAGTACTAGAAGCTGTAGAGAATGTTAACGGTATAATTTTTGATTCGCTAAAAAATAAGGATTGCTTGGACCAAAAACTCTTAGATGAAATTTTAATAGATACCGATGGAACAGAAAAGAAAAGTAATATTGGAGGTAATGCCATACTAGGAGCGTCTCTTGCTTGTGCTAGAGCTGCAGCTGCTTCATTAGATATTCCATTATTTAAATATATAGGAAATGACGATAGTGTGAGATTACCAGTTCCTTTTATGAATATATTAAATGGAGGGGCTCATGCTGATAATAATTTGGATTTTCAAGAATTTATGATTGTCCCTGTAGGAGCAAAATCTTTTAGCGAGTCGATTCGATGTGGAGCAGAGATTTTTAGTATATTAAAAAATATTCTTATAGAAAAAAAACTTAATATTTCTGTAGGTGATGAAGGAGGGTTTGCTCCAGATTTGGTTTGTACGAGACATGCGCTAGACCTTTTAACACAGGCTACTGAAAAGGCTGGATATATTATGGGGAAAGAAGTGTATTTTGCTTTAGATGTTGCTTCAACAGAATTTTATAGCTCTGGTTTATATGAATTAAAAGGAGAAGAGAAAAAATTTGATAGTGAAGGTTTAATTGAATTCTTGCAAAATCTTTGCTCAGAATATCCAATTATTTCAATAGAGGATGCTTTGTCAGAAGATGACTGGGATGGCTGGAAAAAAATAACTGATATTTTAGGAAAATCCACGCAATTAGTTGGAGATGATTTATTTGTAACTAATAAAGATAGACTAGAAAAAGGTGTTAGACAAAATATAGCAAATGCAATACTTATTAAACCCAATCAAGCTGGTACTTTAACGGAAACTATAGAAACGATAAATTTTGCAAATGATAATAATTATTCATCTATGATTTCACATCGTTCTGGAGAGACAGAAGATACTTTTATTTCAGACTTATCTGTAGCTTTCAATACTGGACAGATAAAAACAGGTTCCTTATCAAGGTCGGATAGATTAGCCAAATATAATCAGCTGATAAGAATTGAAGAATTTCTGGGAAAAAAGGCGATATATGATGGAAATTTATTACATAGATTTCTTGACTGATTTGTGAACTCATGATTCATTACCATTATTATGATACTAGAAAAAGAATTAAATATTTATAAGGAAAGTAGTTCCAGGGTAAAACTAGTCAAAGTTTTATTGATAAGAACATTTGTATTCTTTTTTATGTCTTACATTTTATTCCATTTTATTAATGATAAGGGCGGTTTATCTAGAGTTAATAAATTACAGGAAATTTTATTTAAGGAACAACAAAAATTAGAAGAGAAAGAGCTTCATTTAGAGAAAAAAAGATTATTAATTACACAAATAAAGAATCCTGAAAAGGATCTAGATTTGATAGATCAACTAATTAGGAAGGAGCTGGGATATACCGAATTGAATGAGATTACTATAATTAATCATTGAGACAGTTCCTTTAATACTTGATTTACAAACATATCTGCCATGTAAAATCAGTCATTGACTTATTCTGTATATTATTTAATTTATTCTATATGATACAGGACTTTATAGATGCTGAAATTATTGATAAATTGGGAGGAGGAAGAAAGCTTTCAGTCATGCTTTCTGGCCTTTCTAGATTAGATTTAAACGAAAAAACTGTATATTCTTGGAAGCAACAAGGTATTCCGGATAAATGGAAGATCGCTGTGGCAAAATTATTAATGGAAAAAAAATTAGATTTTCCTGAAAGTTTTTTACCTCCCGGAGTAGATATTAATTTTTTTAATAAAAAAGATGAAAATTCTAAATTAAACGAGATCCTTAAATCTAATTCAAATATTAATAAACTAGATCCAGAACTTTTAAAATATTTTTATAATAAAATGATATTATTAAGGCGTTTTGAGGAGAAAGTTGGGCAACTGTATGGTATGGGTAAAATTGGTGGATTTTGCCACTTATATATTGGTCAGGAGGCAGTAGTATCCGGCGTAGAAAAAGCTATTAGTAAAAATGATGCAGTCATAACTGGTTACCGCTGTCATGCACATTTGTTATCAAGAGGAGCTAGTCCTTTAGAAATATTTATGGAGTTACTTGGGAAAAGAGATGGTATATCCAATGGGAAAGGTGGTTCTATGCATATGTTTGATCCCAAAAATAATTTTTGGGGAGGGCATGGTATAGTGGGTGCTCAAGTCCCTATAGGTGTAGGTCTAGCCTTTAATTTTAAATATAAAGAAAATAAAAATTTATCGGTTACCTTTTTTGGTGATGGCGCAGCGAATCAAGGTCAAGTGTACGAGTCCTATAATATGGCTTCTCTTTGGAAACTACCTGTTATTTTTTGCATAGAAAATAATAAATATGGTATGGGAACATCTA
>PTKJ01000025.1 GCA_002937675.1 Alphaproteobacteria bacterium MarineAlpha9_Bin1
AAGCAGGAATTGTTTTGAGTATTATTGGAATTATTCTATCTGTAGTCATTGTCATCTTGGGAATTGTTGCTATAAGATATATTGCGAATAATCCAGAAATTTTAGCTCAACTTCAACAGGGCGGTTATAATGTTGCTGGCTAGAAATAAGCAAGGAGCTCTTGAACTTTCTATTGGAACAATTGTGATTATTGTTATTGGAATGAGCATGTTAATTCTTGGACTTGTTTTGGTTAGGACTATTTTTACTGGTTCTACTGAGGTAGGCAGAATATTAATTAAAAAATCTGCTTCTACTATCAAAAAAGTCTCTATGGAGTTAGGCGGAAATGCTCCTTTGATAATTTTTAAAGATGCTGATATAGCAGCAGCAGTAGAGGGGGCAATAGCCTGTAAGTATCGTAATAGTGGTCAAACATGCGTTTGTGCAAATAGGATATTTGTTCAGGATGAAGTCTATGATGAATTTTCTAAAAAATTTGCTGATCGTGCAAATAAACTTAGAGTGGCAGATGGCAGACAGGATGGATCGGAGATTGGTCCACTCATAGATATTGCAGCAGTTGAAAAAGTTGAAGAACATATAGGTGATGCTGTAAAAAATGGAGCTAAAATAATAGCTGGTGGAAAAAAACATACATTGGGTGGACAGTTTTTTGAACCAACGGTTATGACTAATGTTTCTAAGAAAATGAAAATTTTTGCGGAAGAGACTTTTGGTCCAGTGGCTCCATTAATACGTTTTTCAAATGAAGAGGAGGTTATATCTATGGCAAATGATACAAACTTTGGTTTAGCAGGATATTTTTATAGCAGAGATATAGGTCGTATTTGGAGGGTTGCGGAAGCTTTAGAATTTGGGATGGTTGCTGTTAATGCAGGAATCTTATCAACAGAAGTAGCTCCATTTGGAGGAGTTAAGGAATCTGGAACTGGCAGAGAAGGAGCTGCTGAAGGGATAGAGGAGTACTTAGAAACAAAGTATATGTGTATAGCAGGTATAGAAAATTAAAAGTGATATTATTTTATAAATTGTTTGTAGATAAGGCTTTATGAAATATAAACGTTTCGCTATTTTGTCGACAGATACTAAGGCTGGCGGAATATCAACTATGTTGGGTGTGCACACTGTAGCTTTGGTATCTTTAGGTTATAATGTAAGTGTCATTTTGCCAAAAATGTCAGTGGCAAGTAAGAATTTGGATTACATTGCTTCTGATGAAAAAATACAAAAATATTTTACTAAAATTACTTTTGATAAGTGGCAATTATATGCAGTCAAATTAGGCTTAAGCAAATGGTTGCTCCGTTCTTTATCTAATGTAGATGGTTGTTTTGTCCATAATGCGAGACTTATTCCTTTGATTAAAAATATTATTTCTTTACCAGTATTTGCCATCAATCATACGGGTAAAGAATCCCAAAATAGATATTTTTTAAAAGCTGATCTGGTGTTTTCTATTAATAAGAATATGAAGAACCAATTGATAAAATTTGGCCTAGAATCTTCTAAAAGTATACTTTGTCCAAATGCGATATTAAATTTGCCAAATGCAATTTTAAAAAAAAATAAAACTCAAATACCTATGATAGGTGCTATAGGACGTATGGTCGAAAAAAAAGGGTTTTTTGATTTTATTAATGCTTTAAAAATTTTAAAATTGAAAGGTATAGAATTTAAAGCACAGATAGCAGGTGACGGAGAGCAGTTTAATAAATTAAAGCAGTGTGCTAAAGATTTGCCAGAGCTAAAATTTTTAGGTTGGGTTAAAAATAAAGAAAATTTCTATAGCAATTTAGATATATTTTGTCAGCCTTCTCTTTTTGAACCTTTTGGTCTAACTTTAATAGAAGCTATGTCTATGTCATGTCCTGTAATATCTACTAATTGTGATGGCCCAAGAGATATAATAAGTTCTGGTAAAAATGGTTTTTTAGTATCTAAAGGTGATCCAGAAGAATTGGCACTAACTATGATAAAATTATTAAAGGATAAATCTTTAAGAGTAAAAATGGGAAGCCAGGGAAGAGATTATGTTGAAAAAAATTATATAGTAAAAAATTTGAGTCAAATACTCCAAAGACATATAAGTAATTATTATTCGTAATAAGTATTAGGAAATATATTGAATACAAAATCAACAAACAAAAATAATTATGATTTGGTAGTTTTAGGTGCAGGATCAGGAGGTGTTAGAGCGGCTAGAGTAGCTGCTAATCATGGTGCTAAGGTAGCGATTATAGAAAGTGTTAAGGTAGGAGGTACTTGCGTTTTAAGAGGCTGTGTGCCTAAAAAATTACTAGTTTATGGATCTCAGACTGCGCATGAAATAAAAGATGCAGAAGGTTATGGTTGGTCATTTGATTCAGTAAAACACGATTGGTCTAAATTGATAGAAGCAAAAAATATTGAATTAGATAGATTAAATAAAGTTTATTTAAGTCTTTTAGAGTCTGCTGGTGTAGATATAATTTATGGTTTTGCAGAAATAAAAGGAAAAAATACAGTAGAAGTGAATGGAAATAATTATAGTACAGAAAAGATACTAATTTCTGTTGGAGCAAAACCATACATACCTAATATTAAAGGAAGAAAAAATTTTATTTCTTCTGATGATGCATTGGAATTAAATTCTTTTCCTAAAAATATTATAATATATGGAGGAGGATATATATCTTTAGAATTTGCAGGAATATTTTCTAGTTTGGGTTCCAAGGTTACCATAGTTTATAGAGGTAGTGATCTTCTTAGAGGATTTGATGAAGATATAAGCAAACATATTAGTCATGAATTAAAAAATAAAAATATTAGTATCATAACTCAAACTCAGATTTTATCTGTTAGTAATAATAATAATAAATTTGAGGCATTACTGAGCAATAAAAAAAAAATATCTGCAGAACAAATTCTTTGTGCCACGGGAAGAATTCCTAATACAGAAGGTTTAGGACTAAAGAATATAGGGATACTTATGGGTTCTAAGGGAGAGATATTAGTTAATGAGTTTAATTGTACCAGTTTACAAAACATATATGCCGTTGGAGATGTAACAAATAGAATTAATCTAACTCCTGTTGCTATTGCTGAAGGCCAATGTTTTGCTGACAATGTTTTTGGTAACTTAAATATTCCTTGTGATCTGAAAGATGTACCCTCGGCTGTGTTTTCTCAACCCGCTATAGGAGTGGTAGGGTATACTGAAGATGAAGCAGTAAATAAATTTAAAAATAGTGGAGGTGTAAAAATTTATAAGACTTTTTTTAAGCCTATGAAACAAACTCTCTCAGGAGGTGACACTAATATTATGATCAAAATGATTGTTTCAAATAATGACGATAAAGTTGTTGGTATTCATTCTATAGGTGATGATATGCCAGAAATTATTCAAATGGCAGCTGTAGCAATAAAATCAGGTGCTAAAAAGAGCGATTTTGATGCTACGATGGGCATACATCCTACATCAGCAGAAGAGATGGTAACGATGAAATAAATGATTTTTTTAGCAATTTAAGCTTGGCAACTTCTTAGACAAAGAGTATGGATATAACCAGTTTTAAATAAAGTATTAGGTCATTTACAGCTATGAGAAATGTTTGGTCGTTAAAGTCTTGGAGAGATTTACCTATAAAGCATCAACCAATATATGCTGATGGTAATCATTTAAAAGAGGTTGAAGAAAAACTTAAATCTGTCCCTCCCTTAGTATTTGCAGGTGAAGCAAGGACTTTAAAGGAAAAATTAGCAAATGTATGTTCTGGAGAAGCTTTCCTTTTACAGGGTGGAGATTGTGCTGAGTCTTTTTCTGAATTTAGTGCAGATAATATAAGAGATACTTTTCGTGTCATACTTCAAATGGCTGTTATTTTGACTTTTGGGGCGTCTCTTCCTGTTGTTAAAGTAGGTAGATTAGCAGGACAATTTGCTAAACCTAGATCACAGCAAACAGAAGAACGTGATGGACATTCATTACCTTCATATTTGGGTGATATAATAAATGACATAGCTTTTGACAAAAATTGCAGAAATCCGGACCCGGATAGGATGTTAAGAGCCTATAGCCAAGCAGCTTCTACATTAAATCTTATCAGGGCTTTTGCAACTGGAGGTTATGCAGATTTACATGAAGTTCATAGATGGAATTTAGAATTTTTGAAAGGGAACAAACAAGATAGTCACTATAACAAAATTGCAGACCGGATTGGTGAATGTTTAAATTTTATGGATGCATGTGGTATAAATAAAAATACTACGAGTGTTGTATCATCAGTAGAATTTTATACTTCGCATGAGGCCTTGTTACTGGGATATGAACAAAGTTTAACGAGAATAGATAGTATTACAGGTGAGTATTACGATTGTTCTGCTCATATGCTTTGGATTGGAGAAAGAACTAGATCCATTGATGAAGCGCACGTAGAATTTATTAGAGGTATAGGAAATCCAGTTGGAGTTAAGATTGGTCCTGGGATGAAAGTAGAAACTTTAATACCTCTTATAAATAAGCTTAATCCAAATAATGATCCAGGAAAACTCACTTTAATTACTCGTATGGGAGTTGATAATATTGAGACTGTTCTCCCAAACTTATTGAGATCGGTAGAAAATGAAGGACTTAATGTTATTTGGTCCTGTGACCCTATGCATGGAAATACTTTTAAATCACAAACGGGATACAAAACTAGATCTTTTGAAAATATAATGAAGGAAGTAGGGCAATTTTTCAAGATACATAGATCTGAAGGAACTTATCCTGGTGGTATTCACATAGAAATGACTGGACAAAATGTAACTGAATGTGTAGGTGGGTCTCAAGACATTACTGAACAAAACTTAGCAGATCGTTATCATACACATTGTGATCCTAGATTAAATGCTAGCCAAGGTTTGGAGTTAGCTTTTATTTTGTCAGAAGAATTATCTAAAAATAGAAATAAGTAATAACCCTAAAACTAAGAGCTAACTATATTTGCCTTAGGAAATGCTTTTTTTATTTTTTTACGTGTTAAGTTATCTGAGATTGAGTAGGTAGTAGATAGTATATCAGCAAGTGTTGCTGATTTTGCAATTACAGCTGTTGGCCTCGAGAACTTGGAAGAATCTTTATGTATAGCATTAAATAAGTGATGTTTTCCATTAGGAAGGAGCGTGCTTTTGGGGTCTGTATACGAAAATCCATTATTTTGTATTTCATACTCAATATTATTCATTTTGACTTTCCATTTTTTATTATTTAAGTCTATTCCGCTTCCTTTTCCTTCACCAAAGTTTATTAGGCAATTATTTATTCCATTATTTAATAATATTTCATTTATTCGATCGGTAATAATACCTTGTGCAATAGCATTTAAAGTTATTTCAGTATTTTTGTTAGATAGAAGTATCATCCTATTAGAGTACTCAATATTTTGAAAACCTATTCCTAATAAATTAGGTTTTTTTTCTTTTATAAAGGCATTCCATAATGGTTGAACTGTAATATCAAAAGTGCCTTTACTGATGCTATAAAATTTTTCGCTGAGTCTAATCGCATTTATTAAGTCTGAATCAGGGCTATACAGAATTTTATTCTTATTTAATTCATTTATCTGGCTGTCATTTCTTTGTAGATAAAAAACTTTTTCTAGTCTATTAAGTTCAACTATAATTCTATCAATTAATTTTATTACCTTTTCTTTACTTTCTGATATTATTATCATTTCTGTCGGGTTTCCAAAAAACATTCCATTCCAATAATATCGATGTAGATTAGTAGTTTTTGCTATAGCTAAATTACATAAAAATGGTAAATTGATACCAATTATTTTTAAAAAGTTTCTTCTATTCATTGTAGTATTTTTCAATAAATCAGCCCTTCCCTTTAACTAGAGGTGGACAGCGCGTATCATCAAAATACTCTAATTGACAATCAAGGCACCTAAAACACTCACTCATTATAATTTTTCCTTTTTGTTTTCCATTTGAAGGAATGGCCTGTACAGGGCAAGAAGAAGTACATAAATTACAGGGTGAACCACATTCTTTTCTTCTTTTTAAAAAATCTGTAAATCTGAGTTTTCCTATAATTGCAATACTGGCGCCAAGTGGACAAGCATAGCGACAAAATCCTCTTTCTAGGAATAAACTTAATAGAAGCAAGGCTATAGCGTAGAGGACGTAAGGCAATCCTCTGTTAAATTTTGTCATTATAGCAGTTTTAAATGGCTCTACTTCTGTAATTAAATAGGTAGTTTCCATAGAAATAAAAGAGGATCCTATTATAGAAAGTAATATAAAATATTTTAGTGACCACAGTCTGCTATTAAGTCTTTCGGAAACAAAAAGTTGAGGAATTTTAAATTTTTTACCTATATAAGTTACCAGTTCTTGAAAGGCCCCAAAAGGGCATAGCCAGCCACAAAATAATCCTCTGCCAAGGATTAATGCAGAAATTATAGTGAAAATAAGTAAAATAAATATCAGAGGATCTATTAAAAAATAGCTTATATCGAATCCATTTATGGGAGTTTTTATTACTGATAAGATGTTAAAGATAGATAGTTGTGCTCCAGTGTACCATCCAATCCAAAGTAAAGTAAAAGTTAAATAACATATTCTTAAAATCTTATATTGTTTTCGGTATAGCATTAGATAATCTTGAAAAATAGTGATAAAAATCAATAGTATAAGAAAAACTACTAATATTGATATTCTGAACTTAGACTGTAACCAGGTTTCTGTCCAAATGGAATTGTTAATAATTTCTTTTCCTGCTTTGGGATCAATTATTACCAAATTCTTATTTATAGAATAGTTTAATATTATTTTTTCAGAGCCACCATCTTTAGATTCGTATATTAGTTCTAAACCCCAATCTTCTGATGGAATAAAATTATTATTAGAAGATATTTTAAATAATGATAGTTCTTTAAACTTAGGTGCTCCGTTAGCACTTATTGTTGATAATCTAGTATAGTCTGATGCAGTAAATTTGATTTTTGTATCATTTTGGATAATGCTTATTCTTTCAAAACTTTTTGTGGTTCTCCAATTTTTTCCTCTGTGCGAATAACCGTTACTTGCTAAGAATATGACATGATCTTTGGCTCCTATTTGAGATAATAGCTTATCATATCTGTATTCTGCAATTATATTTTTGCCTATCATTGGGTGGGAGAAAAGACCTATATAAAGATCACTAAACAAAGAGCTCGAGTTATTATTAAGGTCATCTGATAGTTCCGGACTGAATCCCTTGCTTTCTAATTGATCTTTCACTTCTTTGAACGATGTTTGTTTCCCTTGTATATAGCCATTAATTTTTAATTGATTCCAACTTTGCTTTTCATGAATTAAGTAGTTAAGTTTAGAGGCTGTATTTTCGTCAAGCAGTCCTGTTGTACGAGCTATAATTCTTGCAGATTTAAATATTGCTTCGTGCATTAAATTTGATGAAATTGTTCCTCTATGGACTGTATCAGGCCTTATAGGTTCGTTTCTATTAACTCTTTTCATAGGTAGTAATAAGTTTATTCCTCTTGATCTTTTTACAAAATCTAATAAATCTTCTTCATTTATGTCATGCTTAAAGAGAGGTTCTGTGTGAAAAGTCAGTTTTGCTCCAGATAAGGTCCCATTAGTATTAAGTCCGACTATTATTTCATATGGAGATCGGTCATATCCTAAAGATTTTACGATGTCCCAAGTAGAAAAAATATAACCTAGTAGGGAGTCATCGTCATAAATAGCTAATATTTCTGAATTATTTTTGTACAAAGTTTTTTTAGTGTATTCTGGAAAAAATTCTTTTATTATGGAGTTTTCTATTTTACTAGATAGTTTTCCCGATAACTCTGCTTGACAGACATTAATATGATTTATTAGTAAAAAAAATAAAAACAGACAAAACTTTTTCATATTAAATTAAAACTTTTTATATAGAGTTGCTAGTAAAGCTTATACTTAGCATAAATTTTTATACATAATTTTGAACAAAAGTATATATTTAACATTATTATCTAAAATAGATTGGAAACACTTTGATTGATTACGAAATTGATATCGAATATAGAACTGATCATTACTTTAAGTTGACAAAAGAAATAGTTTCAAAAAACGGTGATATAGAAGTTACATATGCTATTTTTATGAGAAGACCTGTCATTTATTGTCCTAAACTTGCAGTTGAATGGTTAAAAGGAGTGATCAAATCAAGAAATGAAATCGTAAATATAGAAGAATGTTTTAAAGAAGGTGCCTCCGTTGGTGCTGGAGAACCTTTAATGTATATAACAGCAAAACTTGCAGTAATTGTTGATTTTGAAACAATTTTTTTACAAAAAATAGGAGCTCCTTGTGTTGCTGCATACAATACTTTTAGAATGACTGGTGGTCTTCCAAAAGTAAAATTTATAGCTATGGATGCTAGACATTGTGCTGGATCTGAAATGCAACAATTAATGGCTTATGGAGCATCAGTAGGCTCTAAAAAAGCACAGAGAGAATTAAATGCTGCTGGGTTCATAGGAAGCGCAAATGATTCTACCTCACATTTCTTTGGAAGAAAAAAGGGTTTAGGAACCATGCCACATGCTTTAGTAGGTTATGCAGGTTCAACTCTCGAAGCAGCGAAGCTGTTTAATAAAATTTTTCCTGTTGAGCCATTGACTGTTTTAGTAGATTATTTTGGGAAAGAAATATCAGATTCCCTGGAAGTTTGTGAAGCTTTGTCTTCTATAGCAAAAGCAGGGAGGCTTTCTCTGAGGATCGACACTCATGGCGGAAGATTTGTTGAAGGATTAGATACTGCTAATTCATATGAGTTACTAGACAAAAATGCGCCAGATGCAATAAAAACTTTTAGAACGGAAGAAGAGCTTAAATGGCTGGTAGGAACAGGAGTAAGTGCGGCAGCAATTTGGCATTTACGATTGTCTTTAAATAATAATGGTTGGAACAAAGTACAAATAGTAGCATCTAGTGAATTTGGACCACAAAAATGTAAGCTGATGTCCAGTGTTAATGCACCTATTGATGTGATAGGTACTGGTTCTTTTTTGCCAGAAAGATGGTCCGAAACATATGCTACCGCAGATATCATATCTTATGGCAATAAAAATAGAGTTAAGGTCGGTCGTGAATTTTTACTTCCTGATAAGCAAAATATTTAATTAGATTAAATATAAAGGTTTTATTCATGAAAGAGATAAAAATAGCCTCGTGTCAAAAATACTTTTCTGTAGGTAGTTTAGAAGAAAATTATAAAAAAATTGTTAAAGAGAGAACAAACTGTCATTCTTTGGATGTAGATATATGTATTTTTTCAGAACTATGTATAAGTGGTTATCCTCCCGAAGATTTAATATTAAAACCTGCCTTCGTTAAAAAAAATCAGGAAATTATAGATAAATTAGTACAAGATAGTCATACTGACTGTCCTGCAGTAGTAGTAGGTTGGCCCAGAATGGGCGATGATAAAAAAATATATAATTCAGCAGCAATAATTGATAATGGGAAGTGTTTAGTAGTAGATAAATTTCACTTGCCCAATTATGGAGTTTTTGACGAGTCGAGAGTTTTTTCTTCAGGAAATATTTCTGGACCGATTCTAGTAAGAGGAATAAGAATAGGTTTGATGATTTGTGAAGATGCTTGGTACTCAGATGTTTCAGAAAGTTTATTAGAGTCAGGAGCACAAATATTAGTAACAATTAATGGTTCTCCCTATGATCACAGCAAAGAAGATGAAAGGCTATCAATAGCTGTCTCGAGAGTTACTGAGACTTCTTTACCCCTAATCTATGTGAACCAAGTAGGAGGACAGGATGAATTGGTTTTTGATGGAGCATCTTTTGTTTTGGATTCAAATTCTAATATCCGTAGTCAGTGTCCTTCTTGGCAAGAATATACTTCTATTAATAAAATACTACTTAATGAGGGAGAAATTGAAAATGTAAGTGCTAGTAAAGTGAATAATATTTCCTCTGGTTTAGAAGCAAAGTATCAAGCTATGGTAATGGGACTATCTCATTATGTTAAAAATAATAATTTTAAAGGAGTGGTATTAGGATTATCAGGAGGTATAGATTCAGCTTTAAGTACGGCGATAGCAGTAGATGCGTTAGGTAATGATAATGTAAGAGGAGTTAGAATGCCTTCTAGCATATCTTCTGAAGGTTCATTAAAGGAAGCAGAGGAAACAGCGAAATTATTAAATATAGAATTAAAAACTATAGATATAAGTAATTTAGTAGATGTATTTGAAAAACACTTAGGAAGTATGTTTGAAGGTCTGGAAAAGGATACTACTGAAGAAAACATACAATCTAGAATAAGGGGTATTCTCCTTATGGCTATTTCAAATAAATTTGGGGAGATGCTTTTATCAACCGGAAATAAAAGTGAAATTAGCGTTGGTTACACTACCATTTATGGTGATATGAATGGAGGATTTAATGTGCTTAAGGATGCATATAAAACAGATGTTTACTCACTAGCAAGATGGAGAAATAAAAATTTTTCAAATAGTTTTAAAGGGCCAAATGGCTTAGCTATACCTAAAAAAAGCATAAGTAAATTTCCTTCTGCTGAACTGAGTCCCAATCAAAAAGATCAAGATAATTTACCACCTTATGATATGCTTGATCAAATTCTTAAAATGCTCATAGAGGAGGAAAAATCTGTACGTGATATAATAAGCTCTGGATATGATAGAAAAATAGTTAAAAGAGTTTATAAATTAATTTTATCATCTGAATATAAAAGACGTCAGTCTCCTCCAGGTGTTAAGTTAACAGGTCGCTCATTTGGCAAAGAAAGAAGATATCCTATAACTAATGCTTTTTATGAAGAATAGTTTGTTGAATAAGATTTTACAAAATAAATATGTCTAAATTAAAATACAAACCAAAACAAAGATTAAAATTAAATCCGCCTATTATAATACTGGTGGAGCCCCAACTTGGAGAAAATATTGGCTTTGCAGCAAGAGCAATGCTAAATTTTAATATTACCAGTTTAAGATTAGTTAATCCCAGAGAGAGTTGGCCTAATAAGCAGGCAATCTCAACATCTGCAGGAGCTATTGATTCTGGGAAATCTAATGTAAGTCTCCACAATAATATAGAAGAAGCTACAGAGGATATATCTTATTTATTAGCAACTACGGCTCGCAATAGGGATCTAAACAAACCAGTATTATCTCCTATAGAGGCAGCTGAAAGTTTATTACATGCTCAGATTAAAGGTATGTCCACAGGGATAGTGTTTGGAGCAGAAAAATCTGGGTTAAAGAATAGCGATATAATAAAAGCAGATGCAATAGTTAATATTTATTCAAATTCTAAATTTAGTTCTATTAATCTAGCTATGTCGGTTCTAATTATTTCTTATCAATGGTATAGTAGGAAAATTGAGTTTATAGAAAGTGGTAAATTACCTAAACAAAAGAACCTAAAGAAAAATTCTGCAAACAAAAAGGAATTAAATTTTTTTATTTCTAGATTGTTGACTTTACTTTCTGATAACGATTTTTTTTCTCCTTCGGAAAAGAAACAATCAATGGTAAATAATATTGAGGCTATATTTACAAGAAGTAATTTAACTCCGCAAGAGTTAAGAACTTTACATGGTATACTATCAAACTTAATAAAAAGCTGAATTATAGTTATCATTGGGTTGACATGAAAAGATTCGGCTGTATAGTTCAGTTCCTTAAAGGTTTTTAATTATTTATCAAAATTAACATGGAATGCTATATGAGTAAAAGAACTGAGCCTCATTACAAAATAGACAGAAGGTTAAGTTGTAATTTGTGGGGAAGACCTAAAAGCCCATTTAACAAAAGGGAATATGCACCAGGAGAACATGGGCAAAGAAGAGGAAAATTGTCCGATTTTGGAATCCAACTTCATGCAAAACAGAAATTAAAAGGGTACTATGGCAGTTTGTCTGAAAGGCAGTTTAGAGGCTATTATAAGAGTGCGGTCAGATTAAAAGGAGATACAGGGGAAAAATTAGTTGGTTTATTGGAAAGAAGACTTGATGCAATAGTATACAGACTAAATTTTTCTCCTACCATATTTTCTGCTAGACAACTAATCAATCATGGTCATGTTACGGTAAATGGTAAAAGTGTTAATATAAGGTCGTATTTGTGTTCTATAGGAGATAAAATTGCTATCAAAAAATCTTCGCGATCACACCCATTGATAATGGAATCTATTCAAGGACAATATAGAGATATTCCTGAGTATATCAAGGCTGATATTGAGAACATGGAAGGAAGTCTAACTCGCATTCCTGTTTTAGAAGACATTCCTTACCCAGTTCAAATGGAACCTAAGCTGGTAGTAGAGTATTATTCTCGTTAAGTTTTAAATAAAAAAATTAACTATTGCCTACATTTTTTTCATCAAATAGTTGTTTTAATTCACCACTCTCATGCATTTCTTTGATTATATCACATCCCCCAACAAACTCTCCCTTGACATAGAGTTGTGGAATCGTCGGCCAATTACTAAAAGCCTTTACTCCTTCTCTTAGAGATGATTCTACAAGCACGTCTATACCTTTAAACTCAACATTCATGTGGCTGAGAATTTGAGATACCATGGATGAAAAACCGCATTGAGGAAACACAGGAGTACCTTTCATAAAAAGTACGACTTCACTGGCATCGATTTCTGTTTGTATTCTATCTTTTGTATTTTCGTCTAAGTTTGACATAAGGTTTCTTCCTTTATTTTATATTTATATAATAGAAGTTTTTATAGCCAGCGCGTGTAGCTGATCTCCCATCTTTCCTTTTAAGGCTGTGTATACCATTTGATGTTGTTGTATTTTTGTTTTTCCTGAAAAAAGTTTAGACTTTATATGTGCAGAATAATGGTCTCCATCTCCTCTAAGATCTTGAATAGTTATCTCTGAATCAGGAAGATGCTCCTTAATTAATAGTTCAATTTCTTCTGCAGACATTGCCATTATTCTTAATCCTCAGCCTTGTTAATCTTTGACAGATAATCTTTAAACCAATTATTTCTTATATTTTTAAGTTTATCAATTGATATTTTATCTGTTTTTCCAAATTTATCCTTCATTTCAAAATATTTATCTTTCAATTTACCAATGATCTCTAACTTTACATTTGCATTTTTAGCTTCAGTAAAAATTTGTTCTAAATTATTTTTTTGACAGGTCATCAAATATCTTCCCTGATCTTCAGCAAATAGCCAGGCTATAGTATTTTCCATTTCAGATCGAATAGTACATCCTATATTAGCCATTAGACATAGTTCTGTAAGTGCTATAGCTAATCCACCATCAGACAAATCCCGACAACTTGAAATTAGTTTGTTAGAACACATTTTGAAGATAAAATTTCCGTGTTTTAGTTCTTTATCAAGATCCAAAGGAGGGGGGGGGCCTATACTTATTTTTTCAATCATTTGAAAATATATTGAGCAAGATAAATGACCTTTAGTTTCCCCAACTAATATGATTTCTTGTTCATGAGGATTTTTAGGAAAATTAGGCATATACTTGTTTAAATCATCAATAATGCCTATTGCACCAATTTGTGGTGTTGGTGGAATACTTTCTCCTTCCGTTTCATTATATAAACTTACATTTCCAGCTACTACTGGCATCAACAAAGCTTTACAAGCTTCAGAAATTCCATTAATGGAATCTATTATTTGGCCCATTACAAATGGATTTTCGGGGTTACCAAAGTTTAAACAATCAGTTATAGCTAGAGGTTTGGATCCTACTGAGCAAAGGTTTCTGTATGATTCTGCTACTGCTTGGCTTGCACCTAACTTTGCATTATTTAAACAATATCTAGGAGTGCAATCTGTAGTTATGGCTAAAGCTTTTTTGGTGTCGTGTATTCTTACTACTCCTGACTCCGATCCTGGGAGTCCAATTGTATCTCCCATAACCATGTGGTCATATTGTTCCCATATCCATTCTTTAGAAACTAAATCTGGGTTATTAAGAAGCTTCAATAATGATGATTTCCAGTCTCTGATTTTAGAAATATTATTATTTTTAGACTTATATTTTATTTTTTTATATGGTCGATCATAAACTATACCATTTACTAAAGGTTCGATAGGAATATTGGCAACTTTATTATTGTTATATTTCAAAACTATATTTTTTGTATCTGTCACTTCTCCAATAATTTTAAAATCTAATTCCCATTTTTTAAAAATTTTAGATGCTTGTTCTTCAGAGTTTGGATGAATCACCATCAACATCCTTTCTTGACTTTCTGAAAGCATTATTTCAAAGGGTGTCATATTTTTTTCTCTAATCGGAACTTCGTCTAAGTTTAAAATGATCCCATTTCCATCTTTAGCTGCCATTTCTACTGAAGAGGATGTAAGACCAGCTGCTCCCATGTCTTGAATTCCTACTATACATTTTGTTGACATCAGTTCTAAACAAGCTTCTAACAAAAGTTTTTCAGTAAAAGGATCTCCTACTTGGACTGTAGGCCTTTTGTTTTCTGAATCTTTTCCGAAAGAAGATGAAGCCATTGAAGCTCCATGAATACCATCTCTACCTGTTTTAGCGCCTACGTAGACGACAGGACTCCCAGGAACTCCAGCCTTAGCATAAAAAATTTTATCTTTCCTTACTATGCCAACGGTCATAGCATTAACTAAAATATTTCCATTGTAGCCTGAATCAAAAGTGCATTCTCCTCCTATAGTTGGAACTCCTATACTATTTCCATATCCACCTATTCCAGCAACTACACCAGATAAAAGATGTCTTGTTTTATAATGCTCTGGACTTCCAAATCTTAGACAATTTAAATTAGCAATAGGTCTAGCACCCATTGTAAATATATCCCTCATTATACCACCAACTCCTGTAGCTGCTCCTTGATATGGTTCAATGAATGATGGATGATTATGACTTTCCATTTTAAAAACTGCTGCAAGTCCATCTCCTATATCCACAATACCTGCATTTTCACCTGGACCTTGTATGACCCAAGGAGCAGAAGTAGGCAGGGTTTTAAGCCATTTTCTTGATGATTTGTAAGAGCAGTGTTCACTCCACATGGCTGAAAAAATTCCTAGTTCTGTAATATTAGGATTTCTGCCTAAATGCACATTTATCTTTTTATATTCTTCAGATGTCAATCCTAGTTCTTTAGCTTGAGAAATATCTGTCATATTATATTAACCTAACCAATTATAGATATTCGTAAAAAATCTTATGCCGTCTGAGCCTCCTAAATTACTAGAAATTGCTCTTTCTGGATGAGGCATCATTCCAAGAATTTTTCCTGTTTTATTAACTATACCTGCAATGTTATTTAATGATCCATTTAGATTACTAATTTGATCGATTTCACCATTAACAGAACAATATCTAAAAACTACTCTGTTTTCTTTTTCAAGTTTATCAATTGTATATGAATCAGCGAAATAATTTCCATCCTGATGAGCTATAGGATAGGAAACCACTTTTTTAAAATCTTTCTTTGATATCCAGAAATTTTGTTGGTTACTAATTAGGTTTACATACTTGCAGATAAATTTCATGGATTTATTTGGCATCAAAACTCCTGGAAGTAACCCACATTCGGTCAATATCTGAAAACCATTACATATTCCTAGTACTGGCATTCCATTTCTTGCTTTTTTTATTATTTCTTTCATGATAGGTGCCCTAGAAGCTATTGAACCTGCTCTAAGATAGTCTCCATGAGAAAATCCGCCAGGTAATATAATTAAATCTGTTTTTGATAATGTAGTATCTTGATGCCATACCATTTTGGGTTTAATATTTAGACACTTATTTATTGCTGTAGCAATATCTCGATCACAATTAGATCCAGGAAAAACAATAATACTAGTGTGCATATTTTTTTCTTTTCAAGTGTTTTTAATGATTTTAATTTTGTAATCTTCAATAACCATATTCGCTAATAATACTTCGCATATTTTTAGTGCAAGATCTTTAGCTTTCTTTGGATCTTCAGTTTCCATATCAATATTAAAAAGCTTTCCTTGTCTTATTTCTCTTATTCCTGAAAATCCAAGATTTTTAAGTGCTGATTCTACAGCTTTTCCTTGAGGGTCCAAAACTCCCTGTTTTAGCGTAGTATGTATTTCTACTTTCATTATTTTAAGCCCATAAACTTATAAAATTCCTAAACGTTCTGCTACTTCTCTATATGCATCAATAGTATTTCCTAAGTCTAGTCTGAATCTATCTTTATCCAATTTTTTATTAGTTTTATTATCCCACAACCTAAAATTATCAGGACTCAATTCATCTGCTAAGACTATTTCAGTGCAATCTGCTGAATTTAGACGTCCAAATTCTAATTTAAAATCTACTAATTTGATTCCTACACTAGAAAATATACCAAGTAAAAAGTCATTTATTCTTAAAGATAGATTATGTAGCTCGTCAAGCTCCTGGAGGTTTGCCCATCCAAAAGCAATTATGTGATCTTCCGCTACTAAAGGATCTCCAAGTTCATCAGATTTATAATAATATTCTACAATTGATTTAGGAAGATTCTCTCCTTCCTTAATATTTAATCTTTTACATATCGATCCTGCTGCAAAATTTCTTACTACTACTTCAACAGGAATTATATCTACATAATGAACAAGTTGTTCCCTCATATTCAATCTTTTTATAAAGTGTGTAGTAATTCCTAAACTATTAATTTTTTCCATTAAGAATGCGGAAATCCTATTATTAAGTGCACCTTTTCCATCAATAGTAGAGCGTTTTTTATTATTAAAGGCTGTAGCATCGTCTTTATAATATTGAATAATTGTGCTTGGCTTAGGCCCCTTATATAAAATTTTTGCCTTGCCTTCATAAATTTTTTTTCTATTGGTTTCTGACATATTTATCCAAGTATGAGTTCAATAATTAACTATATCCAATAAAATACATTATCAAATGGCTTCTCTCAAGTAGTGATATCACAAAAATTGTCTTTTTCTGGAGAACCAGAGTTAAATAAAAAAATGCTTTTAGAGTGGTTTTTTAATTTTTCTGTATTTGATGGTATTGCAATTATAGATGAGCTACTTGTTCCATAATCCGTATTCTTACCAGAATTAACTATATTGATAGCTGCTAGTTTCATTCCAGCAGGATGATTTTTACTAGCTAATATATCTTTCCATGGTGTCCAGTAATTTTTGTCTGGATTAGGATTTTCTAAATTGAAGATCTTTTTACAATTATACTTCAACCGAGGTGATTCCATTGAATTTAAATCATGGTTATCTAGGAAATGTTTTCCCTCTATAATTTTGTTTATTTTAATATCACCATTACTGTTATTTTTTGCCCAATACGCACACTTGCTATTTCCTATAAATAAATTAAAAGGTTTCCAATTATTTCCTTTCAAATATGATATTTCCTCCACCGCTGAATTAATATTACTATGTTTTAAAACTTTCAATGGGAGCAAACCTCTGGATTTTTTTTTCTTTGAGGGTCCTATACTATCCGCTCTATTTAATACTGTAGCTACCATACCTTCTTTATTAATTCCTAACCAGGTTCCCCCAGCTAATAAGTCTTTTCCTGCTATAATAGAGGGAAATTCATTCCAATGTGTATGAGGTTTTTTCCAAGGTCTATCAAGCACCTCATCCCTATTGCCAGCTATTATCAGGGGCCATTTATGTTTCGGTCTAAATAAGATTATTAATGTACACATTTATATCTTTTATCTTACTATTATCAAAATATTATATTATCTTTTATACTATAG
>PTKJ01000026.1 GCA_002937675.1 Alphaproteobacteria bacterium MarineAlpha9_Bin1
GTCATAAATTAAGTATTTCTAATCCTCCTTTTTTTATAAGTTTTTTTCCAACCGATGTTCCTATAGCTATTGATTCGTTTATATCTCCTTCATCTCTTGATTCAATCATTCTTTTTCCATCAGAAGAAAAAATACGAGCAGTAAGCTTAAGGATATTTTTTTCTATTTCACTTAAAATAGCGATGGAAGAATTGCAGTCCCCTCTTAAGATTTTTAGGGTAGCTCTTTCTGCCTGAGCTAGATGTCGGACATTGATATTTTCTAATTTTGTTAATATTTTATTAATTTTATCATTTTTTTTTAACGATTGAATTACAATAATTCCCTGTCCTACGGCTGGCATAAATTCTTTCGCTTTTAATGGTGTAAAGTTTTCTTTAATTTTAAGTCTTTTAATTCCTGCTAAAGCGAGAATAATTGAATCAACCTTCCCCTTTTTTAATTTTTCTATTCTAGTTCCAATATTTCCTCTTAGTGGAATAATATTCAAATCTTCACGTATGCGTTTTATCTGTGCCGCTCTTCTGGGACTACTAGTTCCTAAAGATCTATTTTTAGGTAAACTCCTAATAGTTTTTGCATTATCAGTAGACATTAATATGTCATTAACATCTGCGCGAGGTAATATATAAAATAATTCAAATTTTTCTTTTATAAAAGTAGGAACATCTTTAAGTGAGTGAACAGCAATGTCAATTTTGTTTTTTTCAATTGCCTCATCAAGTTCTCTAGTAAATAGGCCTTTCCCTCCGTATTTTGCAAGACGGCTGTCTGATATTTTATCTCCGGTGGTTAAAATTTTAATGACTTTAGAATTTTTTCCGATTTTATTTTGCACCTCTTTAGCTTGCCAAATAGCCAGAGGACTAGAGCGACTTCCTATCCTAATTAATTTGTTATTAAAATTATCTTTTTGCATATTTAATGTTTACTATACTTTAGAATATAAAATAAATGTAATAATAAATACGTAAAAATTATGATTGTATTAGGTATAGAAACTAGCTGTGATGAAACAGCTGCTGCTTTAGTAAATTCAGAACATAAAATATTATCTGAATCTATACATTCTCAAATAGATATACATCAAAAATATTTGGGGGTAGTTCCAGAAATAGCTGCAAGAAGTCATGTAGAATACTGTGATAAAATTATTTTAGATGTTTTTGAAAACATTGAAATTAAAATCAAAGATGTAGATGCTATTGCTGCTACTGCGGGTCCTGGCTTGATAGGAGGATTATTGGTAGGGCTTACTACAGCGAAAGCTATTGCAATGTCCACTAATAAGCCATTTATTGCTATAAATCATTTAGTTGGTCACGCGCTGACACCAAGACTAACTGATAAAATAAAATTTCCTTATCTTTTGCTCCTAATTTCAGGAGGACACAGTATGTTTTTATCGGTAGAAGGACCAAATAAATATAAAGTTATTGGTAATACCATAGATGATGCACTAGGAGAGGCATTTGATAAAACTGCTAGATTACTTGGGTTAGGTTATCCTGGCGGGTCTGAATTAGAAAAACTTGCAATTTTGGGAGATAAAGAAAGGTTCCATTTCCCTGAACCTTTAAAAGGTCAAAAAGGTTGTAATTTTTCTTTTTCCGGACTAAAAACGTCTGTTCGCCAAACAGCGGAAAAACTTTCTCCTCTAAGCGGTCAAGATAAGGCAGACATAGCAGCCTCTTTTCAATTTACCGTTTGTAAAATTATATATGGAAGATTGAGTGAAGCTATAAAGATATTTTCTAATAAAAACCCAAATTCAAAAACTTTAGCGGCAGCTGGAGGAGTAGCATCAAATTTAGCCATAAATAATATTTTAAAAATAATTGCTACAGAGCAAGGTTTTGAATTAGTTGTTCCACCTCCTAGGTTATGTACAGACAATGGGGCCATGATTGCATGGGCAGGAATAGAATATAGATTATTGGGCATTGAGCATGACTATGATTTTGATGCAAGGGCCAGATGGTCATTAGAGGGATTACAGTAATGAAATTTTCTTATGCTGTAATTGGAGGTGGTGCTTGGGGTACAGCTTTGGCTAATACAATAGCTAAGGATACTGAAAAAAATGTTGTAGTCTGGGCAAAGGAAAAAAAAGTGGTAGAAGAAATTAATCAAAGTAAAAAAAATTCACTATATTTTCCCAATCTTATTTTAGAAAAAAAAATCTATGCGACCAATAATCTTAATGAGGCAATAGCTTCAATAATATTTTACTCAACTCCTGCTCAGCATTTTAGAAAAATTTTATTTTTACAAAAAAAATTTATTACAAAAGACATGAAAATTTTAATCTGCTCAAAAGGAATTGAGGAAAAAACAGGAAATTTACTGAGTGATATTTTAGAAGAAAGTAATTTGGATATTGATTATGGAGTTTTGTCAGGTCCTTCCTTTGCTTCCGAAGTTGGGAAAGGAATGCCCTCAGCACTGGTACTTGCTGCCAACTCATTGTCTCTTGCAGATAAAATTTCAAGACAAATAATATTTAAACAACTTCGTTTATATCTAAGTGATGATATAATAGGTGTACAGGTAGGAGGTTCTATCAAAAATGTATATGCTATAGGGTGTGGAATTGTTGATGGAATTAATTATGGACAGAGCGCTGTAGCAGCATTATTGACCAGAGCAATAGTTGAAATGGCAAGGTTTTGTGAATATGTAGGAGGCCAAAAAGAGACAATACTTGGGTTATCTGGACTTGGAGATGCTATTCTAACTTGTAATAGTGAATTATCGAGAAATTTTATTTTAGGAAAATCTATTGGAGAAGGTAAAAATATAAATCAAATGATCAATGAGAATATTACAGTTGCTGAAGGTTATTATACTGTTAAAGCTATAAACAAAATAGCTAAAGAAAATTCTCTAGATATGCCTATTTTAAGTGCAATTTATTCTATAATATACGAAAATTTTGATCCTAAATCTATGGCTGATAAATTAATGTCAAGGCCTATAAAAAGAGAAGACTTTTTTTAATCTCTCAGAAGATCATTAATAGATGTTTTGGATCTTGTTTGTTCATCAACAGTTTTAACTATTATCGCACAGTATAGGGATAAGTTTTCTTTTGTTTTTATAGAACCTGGCACTACCACAGAATATGCAGGAACTTTCCCCACATATATCTTATCATTTTTTCTATCTATTATTTTTGTTGAGGCGCCTATATATACTCCCATTGAAATTACTGCTCCTTCCTCTACAATTACTCCTTCCGCTATTTCTGATCTTGCTCCTATAAAACAATTATCCTCTACAATAACGGGAGTAGCTTGCAAAGGTTCTAATACTCCTCCAATTCCTACACCCCCTGAAATATGGCAATTTTTTCCAATTTGCGCGCATGACCCTACAGTTACCCATGTATCAATCATTGTACCAGATTCCACTCGGGCACCTAAATTCACAAAAGATGGCATTAAAATCACTTCAGGTGCAATATATGCACTATAACGAACTATTGAACCTGGCACGCTTCTAAAATTATTATTTTTAAAGTCTTTCTCGGTCCAACTAGAAAACTTAGAAGGAATTTTATCCCACCAGTTAGAATTATCAGGGCCTCCTTTAATAACGTTCATAGGCCATATTTTAAACGAAAGCAAAACTGCTTTTTTTAGCCATTGGTTTACTTTCCAGCTGTTATCAACTTTTTCACTTACTCTCACTAACCCACTATCAAGAAGATTTAGTGTTTTTTCTATTGCGTTTCTTGCTTCAGTTGAAGAGGAAGTATTTATACTTTCTTTTTCGTTCCATATCTTTTCAATTGTACTTTTTAAAGATAATATTTCATTTTTTGAGTAATTATTCATTTATCCTCAAACCAAAACTCTATAAATCAACATAAATAGGCTATTTATCTAATTATGTCTAAATTTATTTTAGAAAGAAATTTTTCTAAGTTAGAGACTATATAATCAATATATTTTTTTTCGACCTCCTTTAAAGAAAAGAGATTGTCTTTTTTATCAGGATGAAATTTACTATTGATCAAAATGGTTTTAAATCCAATTTTTTTTGGATTTACTAAATTTCGTGAAATATCTTCAAAAAAAGCTGCTTGTCTAGGTTTAATCCTATAATGATTTATCATGCTATTTAGTGATTCCATTTTAGGTTTAGGTATAAAATTTGCTAATTCTATATCAAATATATCTTTGAATTGATCATAAATATTTAACTTTTTAAGAACTCTTATGGAGTGATCTTTAGAGCCATTAGTATATATATATTTCTTGCCTTGCAGTTTATTTAAAGCATTATTTAATTTAGAATTTGGTTTAATGTTTTCTATATCTATATCGTGAACATAATCTAAAAATGACTTGGGGTTTATTGAATGGTTCCTCATTAATCCATTTAAAGTCGTTCCATAATCTAAATAGTATTTTTTTTGTAATTTATGTGCTTCTTCTTGATTTAAAGATAAGTTATTCATTATAAAAGTTTTCATTCTTACGTCTATTTTTGAATAAAGATTTGATGATGAAGGATATAAGGTGTTATCTAAATCAAACACCCAATATCTTACATTTTGAAATTTCATTTAATAAATACTATTTTTATAAAGCTTAGCTTATCATAGTGCCGTACCCAACATCTGTTAGGATTTCTTTCAAAATTGCATTAGGAACTCTTCCATCAATAATGACAGCAGCTTTAGATCCCGAACTTAAAGTATCTAAACATGTTCTTATCTTAGGAATCATTCCACCTGTTATTATATTATTTTTAATCATACCTTCTATTTTATTTTTTGAAAGATTTGAAATTAACTTTTTGTTTTTGTCTAACACGCCTGCAACATCTGTCAGTAATAAGATTCTTTCAGCATTTAATGCGCTTGCAATAGCTCCAGCAGCAGTATCTGCATTAATATTAAATGTTTCTCCCTTCAAACCAACACCTATGGGAGAAATAACAGGGATAAATCCTGCATTAGAGAGAGTATGTATTACAGATGGATTTACTTTAATTGGTTCCCCAACAAATCCAATATCCAAAACTTTTTCAATATTAGAACTAGGATCTTTTACATGGCTAACTAATTTTTTAGCAATAATTAAATTTGCGTCTTTACCAGAAAGACCTATTGCAAGATCCCCCGCAGTATTTATTTTTGAAACAATATTTTTATTAATAGAACCTGCTAACACCATCTCCACTATATCTATCATTTCTTTACTGGTTATTCTTAATCCATTATGGAAAGAAGATTTTATTTTTAGTTTATCAAGCATTAAACCAATTTGTGGTCCTCCTCCGTGAACGATTACAGGATTGACTCCCAGATTTTTAAGGATAACCACATCTTTTGCAAAGCTCAGAGATAATTTTTTATCTCCCATTGCATGACCTCCATATTTTATTACTATAGTTTTTCTTTTATATAGCTTGGAATATTTTAAAACCTCTTTCTTACTAGTATTAGCAATACTTGCTATGTCCTTAATATTTTTTTGTTCAGTATCCATTAATTCATTCCTTAGAGATATTAGAACTATTGACAATCAAATTTAGTTGTTCTCTAATTTTTTCTATACCAATTTTTTGTCTTGCGCTAGTTGAAATTATTTCAGGACGAGCGGCAGGATAATTTTTGATCTCAAGTTCTGTGTTATTTATTATTTTATCCAGGTTAGAACTAGATACTTTATCTGTTTTTGTTAAAATAGATTGGAAATTCAATCCAACTTTATTTAGAAAAAACATCATTTTATGATCTAAATTTTTGATTCCATGTCTGGCATCAATTAATAAAAAAATTCTTTGTAATCTAGATCTTGTGTGGAGGTAATCATAAATTAGTCTATTCCAGTCATATATTTTGGATTTAGGTGCTTTTGCATATCCATAACCGGGTAAGTCCACCAGATATAATTTTTTGTTAACTATATAAAAATGTATCAATTGGGTCCTCCCAGGAGTATTTGAAATTCTAGCAATATTTTTCCTTTCACAAATTGTATTTATTAAACTAGATTTTCCAACATTTGATCTTCCTATAAAACAAACCTCAGGAACTTCAGAAGAAGGCATATCCCTAATATTGGATGAGGCACTACAATGATTCACATGTTGTCCGAAAATTAAGGTATTATTTTCTCGCAAATTTGTAATCAATTGATTTTTCCAAGGTTTAAATTCAATTGTTTGACGAAGCAGTTTTTTTTATAATTATCCATTGTTGAGCTATGGATAGAATATTGTTACATGTCCAATATATTACTAAGCCGGCTGCAAATCGGGCAAATAAGAATATAAAAATATAGGGTAACATACTCATTATCTTGGCTTGCATAGGGTCAGGAGGTGTAGGATTTAATTTAAATTGAAGAATCATTGTGGCCCCCATAAGCAATGGCCAAATTCCAATCATTAAAAAAGAAGGTAAATCTATGGGAATTAGTCCGAATAAATTGAATATTGAGTAAGGGTCAGGAGCTGATAAATCTTTTATCCAGCCATAAAAGGGTGCGTGACGCATTTCTATAGTAACGGAAAGGACTTTATAAAGTGCAAAAAAGACTGGGATTTGTAGAAGTATAGGTAAACAACCAGCTAAAGGATTAGCTTTTTCTCTTTTGTACAATTCCATAACTTCCTTTTGCATTCTTACTTTATCATCGGAGTATCTTTCTCTTATTTCCATCATTTTAGGCTGTAGTACTTTCATTTTACTCATCGACTTAAATGATTTATTAGCAAGAGGAAATAAGACTATCCTAATACATATAGTTAGTGCGATAATTGCGAGTCCTACATTGCCAAAAGTTTTAGAAAAAAAGTTTAGAAGATAAAAAAGAGGTTTTGTAATGGCATAAAACCATCCAAAATCTACTGCACGATCAAACATTGGTATCCCGCTATTTTCATGTTTATCTAAGATAACTACCTCTTTTGCACCAACATACATTTTGCTGGTGTATTGATTTTCAGCGTTTCCTGAAATCACTATACTAGGTCCTAAATAGCTTGCTTGATAATTAACTGTATTTCCATCAAGAAAACTTTGAAAGTATCCCTCAAAACCAGTTTCTTTTTCAGGAATTAAGGCAGCTAGCCAGTATTTGTCTGTTATACCTAACCACCCATTATCAGTTTTTTCAGAAATCTTATTATCTTCTTCTAAATCATCATAATCGATTTCAGTAAGCCTATCATTAAATACTCCTATCGGGCCTTCATGGAGAATATATAAACCAGAAGTTTCAGGCATACCAGATCTACTTATTAATCCATAGGGGTATAATATCAAGTCATTAGGCGTATTATTTATAACTGTTTGTTTAATAGTAAACATATATTCATTATCTATGGAGATAGTTCTTTTAAATATTATTCCTTCCTGATTATCCCATGTTAAAGTAATAGAATTTTCTGGTGTCATTGTGTTCTCATTTGAGATCCAGATGCTCTTTGAATTTGGTAGTTTTAATTTTTCTTTAGAATTACTTACCCAGCCATGTTCTGCAAAATAAGGATTATTACTTCCTTTAGGTGAAAATAGTTTTATATTTTCGGAGTCTTTTTCCAAATTTTCATAATATTTTTTTAAAATTATATCGTCTATTCTTGCTCCAGTTAAAGCTAAAGACCCAGCCACAAATTGATTATTGATATTTAAGCGAGAGGTTTTATTAATTATTTCTTTTCTAGGAATAGGTATTTGCTTTTTTTGCTCAGGTATAGGTGTAACAGAGTCTTGATATTCTGTTTTTTCTTTTGATATTTTTTTTTCTTCAGAGGGAAATAAGAATTGGAAACTAAGCAAAATGGCCAATGAAGCAACAATGGCTAACAATAAAGTTTTTTGGTCGCCCATGAAATATCCTTTTGTTAATTAACGTACTTATCAATTTTTAAATTTTTTATAGAATCCTAGTTCTTTTAGTGCTTTTTTTAAATCTAGTTTTAATAAATTTATTTTCCTTTTGAAAGTTTCTTTTTTAGCTATTAATACATAATCAGCTCTATCTTTTCCATAATATAATATTATTTCATTAGCTACCGCCTTCAATCTTCTTCTGCATCTATTTCTAACAACCGCAGAGCCTACTTTTTTCGTAACAGTAATTCCTATCCTTTTATTTGTTTTAATATCTTTTGAAATATTTAAATTACTAATAGCTTGAAGAATTAACCCGTTTTGAGCAGAGAACTTTCCTTTTACAGCTATATTTATGAAATCATTGCGAATTTTAATACTGGGTAAAGCATTTGCCATGACTATGCAGATAACCGCTTGCGTCCCTTTGCTCTTCTTCTGGATAATATATGTCTGCCATTTTTTGTAGCCATCCTTGAACGGAAGCCGTGACGTCTTGCGCGAACTAATCGGCTTGGTTGAAATGTGCGTTTCATTAGACTTCCTCACCACTTATTTTTATATATATGATGATAATATAAAAATTATACTTATATAATAAAATATTTTAAATATGTAATTATAATCGAGTTGTAAAGAGAAATGATTAAATCTAGTCAATTTAAGATTTTAAATTAATAATAAGTTTGTATGCTAATTTTTTAAAGGTTATTGATGAGTAGACGTTTATTTTTAATAGTTTTGATACTCACTGCTCTTGTTTTAGGCTATGTGGTTTCAAAAAATATTTTTACCTTTGAATATTTAAATCTATATTATTCAGAAATTTCTGAATACATTGAAAATAACTATATTTTATCTATTACAGGATATGTAATTATTTATTTTATAGTTGTTTTGTTTTGCTTACCTTTTGCTTGGTTCCTAACTATTTCCGGAGCTATACTGTTTGGTTGGATTATGGGAAGTATTTTGTCCGTAATTGCAGCAGGAATGGGCGCTTGCGCAGTATTTATTATTGCAAAATCAATAATGAAAAGTTTTTTCAAAAATAAAATTGAGTCTAATGAAGGGATGTATAATAAATTTAAAAATGAAATAAATGAGAATGCCTTCTTTTATCTCTTATCTTTAAGGTTAATGCCTGTATTTCCATTTGTTTTTATTAATGTAGCTCCAGCATTTTTTGGGATAAAGTTTCATATTTTTGCTATAGCAACTTTTGTTGGTATAATACCTGGCTCTATAGTTTATTCTTTACTAGGGTATGGTGCTGGTGAAGTTGTGTTTAGAGGGAGAACAGAGGCTCTTGGTAGCTTGTACTCATCAGAAGCAGTATTGGGTTTAATAGGATTATCAATAATGACGTTAGTTCCTATAATAATAAAAAAAATAAAATATCTCAGGAGAAATAAGTGATTGAGGTAAGAAGTTGAATAATAAAAATTTAAATAATGTAGTCATCAGGGTCAATAAGCTTTCTAAGGACTTTGGAAGAATCAAAGCAGTAAAAAACTTAAATTTTTCAGTGAAAAAATCTGAAACTTTAGCACTGCTTGGTAGTAATGGGGCAGGGAAAACGACTACACTAATGATGTTAATGGGTATATTAAAACCTACCTACGGGGAAGTTAATATATTAAATTACAATGTATTTACTAATCGTAAAATGATTTCTAGAGAGATTAATTTTGCCTGCCCTTTTATTGAGCTTCCTCAGAGATTGACTGTAAGACAAAATTTAACAATATACGGGCATTTATATGGAGTAGAAAATCTCTCAAAAAAAATTTATAAATTATCAATAGATTTAGAACTGGGAGATATTCTTGATATAAGATTGCGTAAATTATCTACCGGGCAAAAGACCCGAGTTTCACTAGCAAAAGCTTTAATAAATGATCCAAAGATACTTTTTTTAGATGAACCCACCGCTTCGTTAGATCCAGATCATGCAGATAGGATAAGAACTTACCTTGAAGACTACCAGTTGAAAACTAGTGCTACAATTGTATTAGCTTCTCATAATATGCCAGAAGTTGAAAGACTTTGTTCAAATGTATTGATGATGAAATTAGGAACAGTGGTGGATGAAGGCCCTCCTAAAAAGTTAATAAATCAATATGGAAGATCAAATTTAGAGGAAGTGTTTTTGACTATAGCCAGAACGGAATAAAATATGTTTTTAGTGATAAGAAGGATATATGCTATGTTATTGAGACACTTATATTTATTTTTGTGTTCTTGGCCGAGAGTTCTGGAGTTAGTATATTGGCCTTTTTTAAATATGACATTGTGGGCATTCTTAAGTAAATATCTTGCGGAGAACTCTAATATATTTTTAATGGCTTCTGGTGTTTTAATAGCTTCAGTAATAATGTGGGATACACTTTTTCGAGGACAGTTGGGAGTTACTTTATCATTTATAGAAGAATTATGGTCGAGAAATTTAGGAAATATTGCTGTGTCACCGCTTAGTCCATACGAATTAATATGTTCTTTGATTTGTGCTAGTTTTTTTAGAACTTTGATAGGAGTAGGAGGTGCAGGATTAGCTGCTTTTTTATTATTTGATTTTCAGTTTCCTAATGTAGGTTTAGGATTTTTATTATTTTTTATTAATTTGCTTATAATGGGATGGGCTTTAGGCTTGGCAATTTGTGGGCTTTTGATAAGATTTGGTTTGTCAGCTGAAACTTTAGCTTGGGCAGCTCTATTTTTTATTCAACCTCTTTGTGGCGTTTTTTATCCTATTACAGTCCTTCCAGAATGGCTTCAGCCTCTATCTTTATTGATTCCGGCTACTTACATATTTGAAGGAATGCGTCTCACTTATTTTGAAGGTATTTTTGAAATGTCATTATTACTTAAGGCATTTTTACTGAATTTAATGTATATGTTTTGTGGAGTGGGTTTCTTGTTACTTTCTTACTCGTACGCAAGAAAACATGGATTATTATTAGGTAGTGGGGAATAAATAAAATGTCGACAATTAGATTTTGGTGGGTAAGACATGCACCTGTAGTGGGAAACAATGGAAGATGCTATGGAAATAACGATGTTGATTGCGATGTATCTGAAACGAATAAGTTTATAAATTTAGTAAAAATTCTTCCTACAAATTCATTTATATATTCTTCACAACTTACTAGAACTATTAAAACTTTTAAGACTGCAGAAGAACATGGTCTTACATATTTAGGTTATAAAATAGACAATAATTTTGCTGAGCAGAATTTAGGCTCATGGGCAGGACTTAAATATGATGATTTGGATAAAAAGACAAAAGAACTTGGAGTTTATCATCCAAACTGGTTATGTGATCCAACGCATACTCCGCCAAAAGGAGAAAGTTATAATGATTTGTATTTAAGAGTAGTAAGTAGTTTAAAAAAAATTATCCAAGACAGTTCGAACGATGATTTCGTGATTTTTTCTCATGGAGGACCTATTCGAGCTGCAATTTCTTTCGCTTTAAATGCTTTCCCAGAAGTTTCTTTGCCTTTCTGGATAGATAATATGTCTGTCACTAGACTAGATTTTGTAGAAAAGTCTTGGCATATAAAATTTATAAATCTAGTCCCATAAATTAGTATTATAGAGAAAATTTATGCAAAAAAAGAATATTTTTAATTCATTTTATGACGGAATTTTTAGGGGTATTAAATTATCATTGGTAATATTTGTAATATTGATGCTTATGTATTTTTTTCTTCCTCAAAAATATAAAGACTATCTTTTTGTTAAAGAAAATGTAGGTCAAAAAGTTTTAATTGGGGGTAATTATGAGTTAATAGGTAAAGATGGTAAAATTTATAGTAATGAATCATTTCTTGGAAAACCTTTACTAGTGTTTTTTGGCTTTACATTTTGTCCAGATATTTGTCCTTATGGTCTAACAACTATTAGTGAAGTATTAGATAGTCTAGGTAGAGATGCTGATAAGATTAATTCAATTTTTATAACATTAGATCCGGAAAGAGATAGTTATGCAAGAATATCAGAATTTGTTGAGAATTTTCATCCAAACATTGTTGGATTATCAGGTTCGGTAGAAAAAATAAAAAATGTTGCAGATTTATGGAAGGTTTATAACAAAAAGGTATATCTGGAAAGCTCAGAGTTAGCATATACGATTGATCATTCTGCTTATATATATTTAATGGACAAAAAGGGAAAGTATTTAACTCATTTTTCCCATACAAGCGAGCCTAGTGATATAACTAAAAAAATAAAAAGTCTATTTTAATTTTTAAATGATGGGTCTTTCTTTTCCATTAGTCTCATGAGTGCTTTGAAGGCTAATTCTCCTTTATCAGAATTTTCAATTTCAGTAGCATGAGCTTTAGCAATATTATCTGATATCTCTATGATTTCTTCATTTACACCACGCGCTAACATTTGAACTTGGCAGGCTCTTTCTAGATCATGTAGCCTTATAAAAGCCTGCGCTATAGTTGATCCTACGGATAACAGACCATGATTTCTAAGTATCATTACATCTTTATCTCCAAGGTTTCCGGATAATCTTTTACACTCTTCTCGTCGAAGTGTTACACCCTCAAAATCATGATACGCTATACGATCTGCAAACATAGTACCTGAAAAATCTATGTTTTTTATTGGGTTTTTAAGAGAAGCTGCGGCCATGCCTGCAGTTGTATGACTATGCATAACACAGTGGGCGTCTTCTCTAGTAGCATGGATTGCTGAGTGAATAATGAATCCTGCAGGGTTAACAGGATGTTTACTGGGTTCAACTATATTTCCATCTATATCAATTTTAACTAAATTTGAGGCGGTAACTTCGTCGTATCTCAATCCAAAAGGATTAATTAAAAAATGTTTTTCAGGTCCAGGAACTCTTGCTGTTAGATGCCCGTATATTAAATAATCCCATTTAAAATGATTAAAAATTCTATAAGCAGCAGCTAATTGAATTCTTAATTCTTTTTCATTTAATACTTTTTTTTTTGGTTGAAATTTTTTAAGATTTATTACCTTACTATATTCAGCCATTTTATTTATATGCTTTCTCTAAAAAAAATAAAATATCAAAAATCTAAGTTATATTCTATATTAACATAACTTTTAGATAATATGAAATTTAGAAGGAGTTGAAGCAATATGGCTAATAATACATTATTTAATTTATCAGGAAAAACGGCAGTAGTGACGGGTTCTAGTAGAGGAATTGGAAAAGCAATAGCAGTAAGATTAGCGGACTATGGTGCAAAAGTAATGGTATCAAGCAGAAAAATAGATGCATGTAATCTAGTTGTAGAAGAAATAAATGGTTTTGGCGGAGAGGCACATGCTTGTGAATGTAATATAAGCAGCAAAGAAGCTTTGCAAAATCTAGCTGATGTTTCTATAGAAATACTTGGGAAGATAGATATTTTAGTACTTAACGCAGCTTCAAATCCTTATTATGGTCCTTTAAAAGATATTCCTGATGAGGCTTTTGATAAGATTATGAATAACAATGTTAAATCTAACTTATGGATGGCCAATATGGTTTTACCACATATGGAAACGTTGGGTAGCGGAAGAGTAATAGTTATTTCTTCTATTGCAGGTATTACTGGTAGCCCTGTGTTAGGTGCCTATTCAATATCTAAAACTGCAGATTTAGGTTTAGTAAGGTCTTTAGCTACTGAGTGGGGGCCTAAAAATATAACAGTTAATGCTTTATGTCCCGGCTTAATCAAAACGGATTTTGCAAGGGCTTTATGGGAAGACCCAAAAACTTTGTCTAAAATTGAGGCCAATGCGCCGTTGAGACGTATAGGAATGCCTGATGAAGTGGCCGGAGCAGCAGTACTGCTAGCATCAGAGTCAGGTGCGTTCATTACTGGACAAAAAATTGTTATGGACGGCGGAGTTACAATAACTTCATAGAATATATAAGCCTAAATAAAAGAATTTATCTTTAGGTTAAAAATTTATATTTTAACTAGGATTGTGAACTTCAAATAAACCAGCAGCTCCCTGGCCTCCTCCTATACACATAGTAACGACAACGTGTTTTGCTTTTCTTCTTCTGCCTTCTATTAAAGCATGTCCAACCAATCTCGATCCAGACATTCCATAAGGGTGTCCTACCGCGATCGATCCACCATTTACATTTAGGTTCTCATTTGGAATTCCTAGCTTATCTCTACAATATATGACCTGAACTGCAAATGCTTCATTAAGTTCCCATAAATCAATATCATCTATTTTGAGATTATGTCTTTCTAATAGTCTGGGAACAGCATAGATGGGACCAATACCCATTTCATCTGGCTCCAAACCATTTACCGCTAATCCACGAAAAGTTCCTAAAGGCTCAATATTTCTTTTTTCAGCCAATTTTGAATCCATTAAAACACATGCTGAAGCACCATCAGAAAGCTGACTCGCATTTCCAGCAGTTATAGTTTTATCTTCTCCTAGAACGGGTTTTAATGAAGCAAGGCCGTCAATATTAGTGTCCGGTCTTACTCCCTCATCTTTTTCTAATTCTACTTCAACCTCTGAAATTTCTTCAGTCTCTTTATCCTGTACCAATTTTATGGTTTTTAAAGGAACAATTTCATCATCAAACCGCCCAGCTTGTTGTCCAGCAGCAGTTCTAAGCTGACTTTGAAGACCATATTCATCCATTTGTTCGCGCTTTATATTGTATCTTTCTGCTACTACCTCTGCAGTCTCTAACATTGTCATATAAAGATCAGGTTTGTTTTTTAAAATCCAATCTTCGTGAATATTATGTTTATTTGCATGATCGTTTTGTACTAGACTAATAGATTCTAATCCCCCTGCTACTGCAACGGGTACGTGATCAACAATTATTCTTTGCGCTGCCATAGCTATAGTTTGCATTCCCGACGAGCAAAATCTATTTACTGTAACACCTGCAGTAGTAACAGGAAGACCTGCCCTTATACCACATTGTCTAGCAATATTTACTCCAGTGGCACCTTCAGGGTTTCCACAACCCATAATAATGTCTTCTACTTCAGATGAGTCTATCCCTGCTCTATCGACTGCATGTTTTACTGCATGACTACCCAATACAGCACCATGGGTATTATTAAATGCTCCCCTATATGCCTTTCCTATTGGTGTTCTTGCGGTTGATACGATAACTGCTTCTCTCATTTTTTTCTCCTTTTAAGTTCTTCTAGATGGATTTGATGTGTCAGGAACAAAATTTGCTATTTTTTCTTTAGATTCTGCTAATTTATTCATTAATTCTGATTCTGGCCAAGTTAAAGAATCTGCATTTCTATATTTGGCAATTTGTTGTGCATATCTATCCATACCTATCTTGTCGGCTTGCCACATTGGTCCTCCCTTATGAGCAGGAAAACCATATCCGTTAATATAACAAACATCAATATCAGAGGATCGAAGTGCATGCCCTTCTTCTAAAATACGTGTCCCTTCTATAACCAATGCTCCATGGAGTCTTGAGAGAATTTCATTATTATTTATTGATCTAGGATTAATGCCTTTCTCTCCCCTCACTTCCTCTATAATTTTAGCTACCGCTGGATCAGATTCTCTTTTTCTGGTTTGTGGATCATATTTATAGAATCCCTTTCCAACTTTTTGCCCAAATCTACCTTGTTCGCATAGTCTATCTGCCACGGTCGATGCATATTTTTTACCTTTATAATAATCCTTTCCTTTCCCTTTTCTTATACGCCACCCAACATCATTACCAGCAAGATCATTTACAGCAAAGGGTCCCATTGCCCATCCCCAAGCTTCTGTAACTTGATCAACTTGTTCTGGAGTTGCACCTTCTTCTACGAGAAGGTGAGCCTGGGTTATGTATGCATGGAACATTCTATTACCGACAAAACCATCACAGTTTCCAGCAATTATTCCTACTTTTGCTATTTTTTTTGCGAGTTGCATTAATGTTGCCAAAACCTCCGTTTTAGTTTCAATACCTCTAACGATTTCTAACAAGCGCATAACATTTGCAGGACTGAAGAAGTGTGTACCAACTACGTCACCAGGACGTTTAGTGACACTAGCAATTTCATCAATATCCAATGTAGAAGTATTTGAAGCAAGAATAGCCCCATCTTTTGCTAAATCGTCTATTCTTTTGAATACTTCTTTTTTTATAGACATTTCCTCAAATACGGCTTCAATTACTAAATCTGTTTCTTTAATACAGTCCCAATCTGTAGTTGGTGTTATAAGTGCCAAACGTGTATCCATAGCCTCTTGACTTAGTCGGCCTTTAGAAACAGTGGCTGCATAATTAGATTTAATGATGTCCATTCCCTTTTTGAGTATTTCTTCATCATTTTCTATAACAGAAACAGGAATACCGGCATTTGCCAAACTCATTGCAATTCCTCCTCCCATGGTTCCACAACCTATAACGACGCTATTATTAATTTTTAGTAGGGGTGTTTCTTTAGTTATTCCTGGAATTTTATTTGCGGCTCTTTCAGAAAAGAACGAATGAATAAGGGCTTCTGATTCATCTGAATCATGAGATATTTTAAATAACCTTCTTTCATTCTTTACTCCCTCTTCAAAGGGTAGATCTACTGCTCCTCTTACAGCTTCTATACAGCGCAATGGGCCTTCTCTCCCCCTGAGTTTAGGGGTTATTTTTTTAATAGTATTTTCAAATAAACTGGGATCAACGTTAGTTATTTTGTCACCAGTTTCTTTTGTTTTAGGATGACTATTGTTTTGTATAATACTTTTAGCAAACTTTATAGCTGCATTTACAGGTGCAGTCCCCAAATCTTCATCATCACTTACTTCATTTACGAGTCCAGCCCCTAAAGCTTTTTTTGCTGATATAGGTCTTCCACTTGTTATCATCTCGAGTGCTAATTCAACACCTACCAATCTTGGTAGTCTCTGAGTCCCTCCTGCCCCTGGAAGTATACCTAGGGTAACTTCCGGGAGACCTAAACGAGTTTTGGAGTTTGAAACCCTATATTGGCACCCCATAGCCACTTCAAGTCCTCCACCAAGAGGTGTCCCATGTAAGGCAGCAACAGTTGGTTTACTTGATTCCTCGTATGCGTTAATAACAGTATTTAAGTCAGGATCTAGGGATGGCTTGCCAAATTCAGAAATATCTGCTCCTGCCATAAATGTTCTCCCACCACCTAAAACCACTATGGCTTCTGCACCTTTATCGTTTAAAGCTTCATTTAAACAATCAAAAAGACCTTGCCTAACTGGTTGAGAAAGCGCGTTTACCGGTGGATTGTTAACAGTGATTATGCCGACGTTGTCTTTAAGTTCGTATGAAACAGGAACTGACATTGACCCCCC
>PTKJ01000027.1 GCA_002937675.1 Alphaproteobacteria bacterium MarineAlpha9_Bin1
AAGGCGTTGAAATCATCAATTGTTTTGCCAATATTGAGAATATCTCCATCTTTGATATGAACCTTGGTTACATCTTCCACGTCGATCAATGGATTATTTATATCCGTATCAACTGCTAATAAAACTTCATCTTTACTCAGTGTCTGCTTCTGTAATGTCCGAATAATCGAGGGATCAAAAAGATGATCTGACATTAATAACAAAAATGGTTCTGTTAAAATATCCTGTGCTTTTAAGACTGAAAATCCATTTTCTTTTTTCCAGTCATCATTCTGAATGAGTGTTATCTCAACACTCAAACGTTTAGCCAGTGGTTGACAAAAATTTCTGACCTGCTTGCCTTGATAGCCGGTGATAATAACAAATTCATGCACTCCACCTTCCATAGCAGAACGAATAACACGTTCAATCAATGGCACACCCAGCAAAGTAACCAGGGGTTTAACTTCACCTTTGGATTTAAGTCGAGTCCCTTGGCCAGCAGCAATGATTAAGCATTTCACCCATTATTCTCCCTGAATAAAGGCATTAGTCATGGTATACGCTTCATCATCAGTGAATTGTTTGGGTGGATGTTTACATAAGTACGCAGCAGGTGCGGTTAAAACACCGCCTTGTTTACGATCTAAAGCTAATTTGGCACAACGGATAGAATCAATAGCCACTCCACCTGAATTAGGCGAATCTTCCACAGAAAGACGCATTTCAATATTCATCGGTACATCGCCAAACATTCTGCCTTCCATACGAATAAAACACACTTTATTGTCTTTTTGCCAAGCGACATAATCGCTAGGACCGACATGTATATTTTCATCACTGAGTCGCTTTGCCGCAACCGACTGTACTGCCTCCGTTTTCGATTCCTTTTTTGAAACCAGTCTGTCACTGTTTTTCATGTTTAAAAAGTCAGTATTACCTCCTGTATTTAACTGATAAGTCCGATCCAATGTCACACCACGTTTTTTAAACAAGTCAGTCAATATTCGATGGGTAATCGTTGCTCCTAATTGCGCTTTAACATCATCGCCAATAATAGGAAGATTTTTGTCTTCAAAACGCTTCGCCCATACAGGATCACTGGCGATGAATACAGGGATATTGTTCACAAAAGCAACGCCAGCGTCCAGCGCACATTCAGCATAGAATCGAGTTGCATCTTCCGAACCCACGGGAAGATAATTCATCAGTACATCCGTACCCGAATCCTTTAATACCTTAATAATTTCTTCGGCTGTAGGTTCTTTTTCGTCGGCAAGTAGAAAGGTGTTATCTTCAGGATAATTTTTCATATGATCCGAAAAACCATCCAGAATTTTACCCATCTGTACTTTTACATCAGATTGTGGAATATCCGCACAGAATACAGCGGTACAATTGGGTTTGGAAAAGATGGCATCATTAACATCCAGCCCAATTTTACGTTTGTCAATATCAAATGCAGCCACCACTTCAATATCAAAAGGCTTATAACCGCCAATATCCCAATGCATGATGCCGATAGCCTCATCTGAAGTTTTGCTTCGATAGTAATGAATGCCCTGAATCAGGGAGCTTGCACAGTTCCCGATACCTATGATTGCTACTTTAATTTTACCCATAATGTTTTTTTTATCTCCTATGAAAAAGTGCTAGTAATAAGGATTTGTATGATTTCTTTAGATCTTATGAAGATGGCTTTCAGTATACATTATAGAAGGATTTTTGTATACCTCTCAAATAGATGGCATCCCCTAGCGGAATCGAACCGCTCTTTCCAGGATGAAAACCTGGTGTCCTAACCGATAGACGAAGGGGACACGTGACCTTATATATGATTACTCTTCATTCTAGTCAACCACTGATTATTTTTAAAAATATAATTTATCTATATCCATAACAAAACAAAAATTGTATTAATAATATGTAGTTTATTAATGGTTTAGAGAGGACTGTAAGTGAACATAAAATTTAAAGTATGGTTCATCATAATTATTTCTATTTTATTGAGCAGCACTTTATCTAAAGCAGAAAATCTAAAAATTGGAATGTTACTACCTTATTCAGGAGCAGTAGCTATTATAGGCGAAGAAATTACAAATGCTCTTGAGTTAGCATTTGAAGAGGTTAATTATGAAATATCTGGTAGAAAGTTAGAAATAATTAGGGCAGATACTGAATATAAACCTAACATAGCTTTAAAAAAGGCAAGAGAACTTATTTTCTCGAAAAAGGTAGATATTTTGGCTGGAACAGTTTCTTCTTCTGTGGCATTAGCTGTCAGAGATTTAGTTGTATCAACAAAAACTCCTTTCATAGTTGCTAACGCTGGAGCAAATCAAATTACTAGAAAAAAATGTTCTAAGTACATAATAAGGGTGTCTTTTTCTAACTACCAAATTAATGCTCCAATGGGACCATGGTTGGCAAATTATGGAATTAAAACTGCTTTCTTATTGTCAGCTAATTACGCTGCAGGTAAAGAACAAATGAGCGCCTTTAAGTCTACTTTTGAAGCGTCTGGTGGTAAAATAGTTGGTGAAGAATATACTCCTCACAGAAAAACTAAAGATTTTGGTCCTTATTTGGGAAGAATAAAAAGTAGTGGGGCTGATGCTGTATATGTTTTCTATGCAGGAGGTGAGGCAATCAATTTCATTAAGCAAGCTCATTCTTTTGGCTTGGCAGATGTAATGAAGATAACCGGAGCAGGTTGGACCACTTCCCCGCTATTCATTCCTGCACAAAAAAAAGCAGCATTAGGATTTATTGGAATCTTAAATTATGTGCCTTCAATAGAAACAAAAGAAAATTTAGAATTTCAAAGAGCATATAAAGAAAAATTTGGCAGAATAGCTTCTGAATTTGCAGTTCAAGGTTATGACACTGGTAAAATGATTGTAGAGGCATTAAAATCACTCTCAGGTGATACTAGTAATAAAGAATTATTAGCTGAGGAATTAAGTAAAGTTTCTATAATTGGTCCCAGAGGTCCTTTAACAATAGATCCTAAAACTAATAATGTTATACAAAATATGTACATTTTTGAAGTAGTTAATTCTGCTAATGGCCCTGTCTTAAAAATTTTAGATAAAATTGAAGCAGTAAAAGATCCCGGTACAGGTTGTTCATTATAAATAAAGTGAATTAATGTTTATTACCGAAATATTAAATGCGTTACAGTTTTCTATGACTTTGTTTTTATTATCTGTTGGTTTAACAATAGTCTTTGGTTTAATGAAAATTGTAAATTTAGCTCACGGAACCTTATATATGTTGGGTGCATATATAGGATTGAGTATATGGACCTTCTCTGATTCATTCTGGTTGGCATTCGTTTTTGCTCCCATAGCTACAGCTATTTTAGGAGCCCTACTCTACAAAGTTCTTTTTAAATTTATCCAAAGAGTAGATCCTATGAGACAAGTTCTACTAACATTCGGATTAATCTATATAGGCTTAGATTCAGTAAGATTAATATGGGGATCTATGAGCCATTCAATAACTACTCCTGAACTCTTTTCAAACCCTATTAATATATTTGGAGAAACTTATCCGACATATAGATTGTTTGTCATATTAGTGGGAATAACTGTTTTATTAATTTTGTATTTTGTTTTAGAGAAAACTAAGATGGGTGCAATGGTTAGAGCTTCTGTTGATGATCATGAAACATCCCAAATGTTAGGCATCAATACAGAGAAAATTCTTTTTTATACATTTTCTTTAGGATGTGGTTTGGCAGGTTTGGCTGGAGTTACTGTAGCTCCTATAGTCGGGGTTGAAGCAGGAATGGACATGGAGGTATTGGTCCTAACACTAATAGTAGTAGTTGTAGGTGGTCCTGGAAGTCTCAAAGGAGCGCTGATAGGTTCTTTATTGATAGGCTTTGTAGATACCTTTGGTAAAGTATTTTTTCCAGAACTTGCTTTAATAACTATATACGCTGCTATGGCACTAATCCTAATTTTTAAACCTGGTGGGATGTATTCTAGACTATGAATGCTGTTCAATATGATAAAAAACTCAGATTACAACTATTTATAATACTTTGCTGTTCTGCCATATTTGTAAATATTTTCGGTGACTATTTTACGAGATTTCTTTTATCTGAAATAATAATATTATCTTTATTTGCAATGAGCTTAGATTTCTTAGCAGGACGAGGAGGAATGATTTCTCTTGGTCACGCAATGTTTCTTGGAATTGGAGCCTACTCTACTGCGATTTTATTCATAAATTTTAATATTGATCCCTTTTTATGTAGTTTGCTGGCCGTAGTCATAGGGCTTATTATAGGGTATTTGATTGGTTTTATCATTGTAAAAACTGATGGAATTTTTTTTATTATGATTACTCTAGCTCTTGGAGAAATGTTTCATTCATGGGCTTATACAAATGATTTCTTGGGAGGTTCAGATGGTATTTCAGGTATTTTAAGACCAAAATTATTGGGAATGGATTTGAATGAACCATTATTTTTTTCTTATTATTTACTTATCTTACTTATATTAGTTTACGCGTTTTTAGCGGCAGTAACTGATTCTCCACTTGGTAGAAATTTGGATGCTATTAGGCAAAATTCTGGGAGAGTTTTATCATTAGGAGGGTCTGTTAAACTTTACAAGTCAGCCTCTTTTGGTATATCAGCAGCTATAGCATCTCTAGCAGGCTCTTTATATGCACAATTAAATGGATTTGTATCCCCAGAAATATCTCATTGGACTGTTTCTGGAGAAGGTTTAATTATGATTATAGTTGGAGGAATAGGTTCTTTATCGGGAGCAATATTAGGAGCTGTGGTAGTTCATATTATACAACATGAATTTTCTAAACTAGTAGATTGGTGGATGTTATTAATGGGTGGTGGCTTTATATTAGTTGTACTTTTCCTAAAGGAAGGATTATGGGGACTAATACTTAAATTTAAAAATTATATTATAGAAAACAAATGATCATTTCCTTGCAAAATATTTCTAAAAGTTTTGGAGCTAATAATGTTTTGAAAAATATTAGTATTGCCATAGATAAAAAAGAATGTGTTGGAATTATAGGTCCAAATGGTGCTGGAAAAAGTACATTGTTTAAAATTATATCTGGAAGTTTGTTTCAAGACGGAGGGTCTATAATCTTTAATGATGCTAATATAGATAAATTAAGTATTGAAAAAAGATCACGCTTAGGAATTTCACAAAGTTTTCAAAGCAATTCTCTTTTTAATGAAATGACGGTTAAAGAAAATATAATGGTTGCTTGTAGCCAAAGTTTTAAAGTTGGTTGGGAGTTATTTAAATCTTTAGATAAAAGAACAAATATTATAACAAAATCTTATGAAATTGCTGAAGAAGTGGGTTTAACAGAATATTTAGATTTTAGATCAGATAATTTATCGTACGGATTACAAAGACAGCTCGAAGTAGGATTAGCTATCGCTAATAATCCTTCACTGTTATTACTAGACGAACCTACCGCAGGGATGAGTAATGAAGAAACCAAGAATATAGTAAAAATGGTCAAAAAATTATCAACTTATTATACTACAATAATAGTAGAACACGATATGGATGTTATATACTCATTAGCCAAAAAAATATATGTATTGGATAGTGGAGATTTAATTTTTGACGGGACTCCAAATGAAGTAAAAAACTCCAAACTTGTGCAAGAGAGATATATAGGAATAAAACAGTGACTACACCAGTTTTAGAAGTTAAGGACTTAAATACGCATTATGGGAAAAGCCATATACTTCAGGGTATAAACTTAACTATTAATAGGGGAAATTGCCTTGCTTTGTTAGGAAGAAATGGAGCGGGAAAAACAACAACTTTACGCTCAATTGTTAACTTAACTAAGCCTTCATCAGGAACTATTAAATATTTTGGAAAAAATTTACTAAATCAACCATCTTATAAAATTCCATCATATGGCATAACCTTAGTACCAGAAAATAGAGGAATTCTCAAAACTTTAACATTAGAAGAAAATTTAAAAATTGTTTCAAATAAAAACGATAAAGATAATTGGAATATAGAAAAAGTTCTAGAAATTTTTCCTTCATTAAAATCTAAATATTATAATAACTGTTTTGATCTTTCTGGAGGAGAGCAACAAATGTTATCTTTGGCAAGAGCTTTAATGTTAAATCCTAAACTCATTCTACTAGATGAACCGTCTCAAGGTCTGGCTCCAAAAATAGTTTTACAAATAGAAAAAGTGTTACATAAATTACTTGCAGATAATTTATCAATTTTACTAGTAGAACAAAATTTAAAGCTAGCTATTTCTCTTGCTTCCCACGTTTCCGTAATAGGTAAAGGAATTACTAGATGGGAAGGAGAAAAACTAGATTTTGTTAAAAACGTTGATAAACATAAGGAATGGATATCCGTTTAAGATTCACTTAATGTCTACATATTTATAATTAATTTCTAAACTATTAATTCCTCTGCTGGGAGGAGATATCCAGCTAGCTGTCTTCCCTGGTTCAGTTACTTGAACCATTAAGCTATTAATAAAGTCTTTATCTGTTTCAGAAGGTATCCATGAAAATATATTATTTTTATACTTTGCTTTAGTTATTATTTTACCATTTATATCAAAATTCATTTCTGACCAAATACCTATATTTCTTCTAAAGCGAGATGAAGGAAGAGAAAGAGTAAAATCAAATCCACTTTTTTGAATCATTCTGTTCCACCTTTTAACACCAATTTCGCAATCTTTAATATATGCTATGCGAGTAATTTCATTCATCGCATTTCTAGTCGGCACTTCTTTGTTTACTATCTTACCATTTTCGTGACTTTCTATAAGATAGGAAGTGTCTAATTCCATATTATCACCATATTGCCTTTCATCAGGACGTCCTTTTAATCCATTGGCAAAGGCGGTAGCAGCATTAGAGGATGATTCTGATCCAAATAGGTCTAAAGAAGATGAAAACCAAAAGTTGATATATTTTTGTATCGTCGGTAGGTCTATAGCACCATAAGATCTAATTTTTGATTCTGAATCTGAATTATTATTTTTCATTGTTTCCAAAGTCTTGTCTATCATCCGAGTAATTGACGTCTCACCGACTTGCATATGGTGTGCTTCTTCTGTAAGCATAAATTGGCACGTTCTTGCTAAAGGATCAAAACCACTTTCTGCTAGTGATTTTAACTGAAATTTTCCATCCCTATCGGTAAAGTAAGTAAACATTATGAAACTCACCCAATCAGTTATAGGTTCATTAAATGTTCCTAAAATTCTAGGATTATCTTTATCCCCAGAGTGTCGTTCTAACAATCCATCTGCTTCTTCTCTTCCATCTCTACCAAAATATGCATGCAAAAGATATGCCATAGCCCATAGATGCCTGCCTTCTTCCACATTTATTTGAAATAGATTTCTAAGATCATATAAAGATGGACAGGTTTTACCAAGCATTCTTTGTTGTTCGACTGAAGCTGGTTCTGTATCACCTTGTGTAACTATTAATCTTCTTAAAATAGAACGATAGTCGCCAGGAACTTGCTGCCATACTGGTTGGTTTTTAAAATCTCCAAAGCCTATTTTTTTATCTTTTGATCTTTCAGCAAGAAAGATCCCCCACCTATAATCTGGCATTTTTACTTTGCCATATGACGCCCAACCTGCACTGTCAACTGAAGTGGCCGTTCTAAGATATACATCAGAATTTTGGAAACCGTCAGGTCCCATATTCTTCCACCAATTCTGGAATTTTGGTTGCCACTGTTCCAATGCTCTCTGTAAAGATAAATTATCGTTTAAATTAACATTATTAGGAATGTTTTCTTGATAATTAAATTTATTCATATTTAAACTCTTTTTTTATCAAATTTTGCCCTACTACCTGAGCCAAATAATCTTAATGCTCCCTTTTCACCAGAGGCATTAGGTCTATAAAAAATCCAATTTTGCCACGCTGATAAACGTCCAAATATTTTCGTGGATAGACTTTCATTACCTGGAAACCTCAAATTTGCCTCAAGTCCTGTAAGAGCATCTGGAGAAAAAGATGCTCTTTCTTCTACACTAATTCTAATTTCCTCTTTCCAATCTAAATCATCAGGTATTATTGTCACTAATCCGTTAGAAAATGCTTTTTCTGCATCTAATAATTTATTTTTAAGTAGAATGAGTGGATTAATTAACTTTTTATTATTAGAAAATCTGGTGTCAATTCTAGTTTGTCCGTTTGCCATTTCTAAATACCTAAAATTAATGTCACTTAAAGATATAAAAGGTCCTATATTAGACTTTTCTTTGTTAAGAGAATTATTTAACATATAAGATCTATCAGCAGAAAGAACCATTTCAAAGAGTAGACCGGCAAAACAACTATTTTCTTCTACTACGGTAAAAATTGATCTAGAGGAGATATCTAAGCGCGACATCGTTCTTCTATAAAAACCAATAACTTCATTTATTAACCAATTGTCTTTATTTTGATAAATAAATTCGCTAATTTTAGAAACATTTTCTATGCTACCTTCTGATGATATTATTATTACTCCAATATCTAACTCATTTGTTCTAAGCAGGAGAATGGCATCATCTAGTTCTCTAGTTATTTTTATAGGCCACCATTCACTACTTTGATTATTAATCTCTTCTTTATTTATAATATCACTACTTTTAGGACCTAAAATTTTTATATTAGCAAATCTGTTTTTTCTATCAAACTCTACAATAATGTTATCATACTTGATTAAATTATCAGAAATATCTCTCTTTAAAGGTTTAAGCTTAACACCCCTTTTCCCTTTCCTAAGTTTAACTTTTTTAGATAATTCCTTGGTTCTTTTTTCAATTAATGTAGAAAATTTAGAAGGCGGTTCTAAAAAATCTACAAGGTTCCATTCAAGAGCTTTCTGTCCTCTTATTCCGTCGGCATTTGTACAAAATAAATCCGCTATGTCACGCCTTACATTCCTTTTATCCACTAGTCTAGTTAATCCACCCGTACCAGGTAAAACTCCTAAAAGTGGTAACTCTGGAAGGCTAACAGTGCTTGATCTGTCATCAATTAATAGAATTTCATCACAAGCCAAAGCTATTTCATAACCACCACCTGCACATACACCATTAATTGCGGCAATAAATTTTACAGATCCTGAATTGCTAGAATCTTCAAAGCCATTTCTAGTTTCATTCGTAAATTTACAAAAATTAACTTTCCATGGATGATCGGAAAGTCCTAGCATATAAATGTTGGCCCCTGAGGAAAAATTCTTTTCTTGAGCTGATGTAATAATTACAACTTTTACTTCAGGATGCTCAAATCTTATTCTTTGTATAGCATCATTGAGCTCAATATCTACCCCTAGATCGTAAGAGTTTAACTTAAGTATATATCCTGATTGAATACCTTCATTTTCTGAAACGTTAAGATATAAAGTGGCTTTCATCCCTTCTACTTTAAGTTCCCAATGCTTATAAGAATTAGGATTGCGATCAAAGGTTATCAATTTAAATCCTTTCGTTTAGAGTAATATAGTTCTTAATCAAAATTTCTCAAGTATACATACAGGTTTTAACTAAATTCTTAAAACTGATCTATTTACAGATTATACATCTAATGATAAGTATTGCGCGCTTATTTTTATAATTGCTATACTGTAAAATTTTACGAAGGTTTTTTGATGGACTCTGACAAAACGTTAATTATTTTGGTTGGTACAATGACAGGAACAGCTAGTATGGTTGCAGACGACATTTCTGAACATTGTTTGAGTAAAAATATAAAAGCTAAAATTTATGAAATGGATAAAATTGACCCTAAAACACTGACTAATATAAAAAATCCTATTTTGGTATGCTCTTCTACGTATGGACAGGGTGATGTTCCAGATAATGCGCAAAAGCTTTATTTATTTTTAAAAAAAACTAAACCAAATCTAGCTAATATAAAATACGCAATATTTGGATTAGGAGACATGGCTACCCACGGAGAGACTTTCGCATATGGTGGAAAAAAAATTGATAAAATATTATCTTCTTTAGGAGCAACTCGAATTTGCAAATCCTACTTTCATGATGCTTCTGGAGGCACACTTCCAGAAGAAGATGCAGTAGAGTGGTTTGAGAAAAGTATTCAAAATTTATTATAGGCATCAATATGGATAATAAAAATTTTTACAATGTAGTAGATGACTTTATTAACAGAAATTTTTTTTCTAAAACCTTAGGTAAAACTGCATTTATAGATGACAATAAATCTATCAGCTATGAAAACTTATTTGATAAAATAAAAAACTTCGCTTGTTCTTTGTATAATATAGGACTTAAGAAAAATAATCGTGTTCTTATAATATTGGAGGATACTATTGATTTTCCAATTTCGTTTCTAGGATCTATTTGGGGAGGCATAATTCCCATCTGTATAAATACTATGCTTCCAGAAAATGATTATAGGTATATCATGGAAGACTCTGAAGCTGATGCGGTAATTGTTTCTTTTCCTATATACCAAAATATTAAAAACGCTATTAAAAAATCTAAATCAAAAGCAAAAATCATTGTTTCTGGAGATAATATTTCATCTGAAATTTCTTTAAATGACTTACTTAAAGAACAAGAAATAATTGAAGTTGCAAATACTAGACTCGACGATATATGTTTATGGTTATATTCTTCAGGTTCAACAGGAAGACCAAAAGGTACATTACATACACATCAAAATATAATGGCTACTGCAAATTGTTATGCAAAACACGTATTAAAAGTAAGAAGTGATGATATATTTTTTTCTGCTCCTAAATTATACTTTGCATATGGACTAGGCAACGCTCTAACCTTTCCATTAAGTGTTGGTGCAACTTCAATATTGATGGCAGGGAGACCCACAGTAAATTCTGTTATGAAAATTATTAGAGAAAAAAAACCTACTTTATTTTTTGGAGTTCCAACGCTATATGCATCTTTGTTAAAGGAGAACTTGAATAAAGATGATTTTTCTTCTTTAAGACTTGGTGTATCCGCTGGAGAAGCACTTCCAGCACATCTTTATGAAAAATTATTGAATAATTTTGGTGTAAAAGTTTTAGATGGCATTGGTACAACAGAAATGCTGCATATGTTTATTTCTAATAGAATAGATAAAATTTTTCCTGGATCAACAGGAATACCTGTACCGGGATACAAAGCTAGAATAATTAAAGATAATGGAAAATTAGCAAATTCTAATGAAATGGGTGAATTAGAAATAAATGGTCCTAGTAGTGCTATAGGTTATTGGAATAAGAAAGAGAAAACTAAAAATACATTTCTAAAAAATTGGACAAGAACGGGCGATAAATATATTAGAAATAATGAAGGTGCATATACATATTGTGGCAGAGCAGATGATATGATGAAAGTTTCTGGACAGTACGTTTCTCCTTTTGAAGTTGAAGCTGCTCTACAAAAACATCCCAGTGTTTTTGAAGCTGCAGTAGTGGCTAATAAAGATAATAATGATTTAATTAAACCAAAGGCATTTATTGTATTAAATGACAATTTTGTACAATCAGAAAAATTAGAATTAGAATTAACTAATCACGTAAAATCTATTCTAACGCCGTTCAAATATCCAAGATGGTATGAATTTACAGATAACCTTCCTAAGACTTCTACAGGAAAAATACAAAGATATAAATTAAGAAAATCATAATGAAAGAAATAAATAAATTTTATTATATAAATGGCAGTCAGATTGAAGTTAAAGCGATATTAAATAATGGTGATAATAAGAATCCTATAATATTCCTTCATGAAGGACTGGGAAGCATAGGTCTTTGGAAAGAATGGCCAAGCATAATATCTAAATTAACTGATAGAGATGTGTATCTATATTCTAGGTTAGGAATGGGAAATTCCTCATCATTAAAAAATAAAAGAAGTATAAATTTTATGCATGACGAAGCTTTAAAAACATTACCTAAGCTCATTTTAAAATTAAATCTTAATAAACCTCCAGTATTATTAGGACATTCTGATGGAGCTTCAATATCTATTATTTATGCAGGATCTGGCCTTGAAGTAGCATCATTGATACTTATGGCTCCACATATATTTGTGGAGGAAACAAGTATTAAGTCAATTAAAAATATTAAAAAAATGTGGTTAAATAATAGTTTAAGAGAAAAGCTTAATCTATATCATAAAGATGTAATTGGAGCATTTGAAGGCTGGTGTAATATATGGTTGTCTAAAGAATTTAAAACATGGAATATAGAAAAATACCTAAAAGAAATCAATGTTCCTATACTCTTAATACAAGGTAAAAATGATGAATATGGATCTTTAGATCAAATCGTGGGCATTAATAAACAAGTAACTAGTGAGACAGAAAATATAATAATAGATCATTGCGGACACAGTCCTTTCAGGGACCAACCAGAGATTGTAAATCACGCTATAAGTAAGTTTTTATCTAAATTGTAAAAAATAAATATTATGTTGAAACCGAAGGTAGATTTGCTAGAGCCATAGCAACTTCACTCTCATCATATTTTTCGTCGATCAAGTTACCTCCAAAATAATCAGTATAAGCTTGCATATCAAAGTTACCATGACCGCATAAATTAAACAAAATAACTTTACTTTCACCTGCTTCTTTAGCTAATAAGGCTTCCGATATGGCACCTTTGACAGCATGGTTGGCCTCTGGAGCTGGTAGAATACCTTCAGCTTTTGCAAACATTACTCCGGCATCAAAACATTCTATCTGATTAAATGAAGTTGCTTCAATATATCCTTCGTTAACAAGGTGGCTTACTAATGGTGACATTCCATGATATCTTAAACCTCCAGCATGAAATCCCGGAGGAACAAATGATGATCCTAAAGTATGCATCTTTACTAACGGAGTAAGTTTTCCTGTATCACCAAAATCATAAGCGAATTTTCCCTTAGTCAGGCTAGGACAATTTGCAGGTTCTACTGCCAAAAATTTAATGTTACTTTCTCCTCTTAGGTTTTTTCCTAGGTATGGAAAAGAAATTCCAGCAAAGTTAGATCCACCACCTGTGCACCCCACTATCACATCAGGTTCATCTCCAGCGATTTCTAATTGTTTCATACTTTCTTGACCTATTATAGTTTGATGAAGTAATACGTGGTTCAGAACGCTTCCCAATGCGTATTTCGTATCATCTCTTTGAGCAGCCATTTCTACTGCTTCTGATATAGCAATGCCTAAGCTACCAGTACTTTTAGGATTCGAAGCTAAAATACTTTTGCCAGATTCTGTTTCCTTGCTAGGGCTTGCAACGCATCTGGCTCCATAGCTCTCCATCAATGCTTTTCTATATGGTTTTTGATCAAAGCTGATTTTAACCATATATACATCAACTTCCAGTCCAAATAGGGCACCCGCAAAGGCTAATGCAGAACCCCATTGCCCAGCTCCTGTTTCGGTCGTAAGTTTTTTAACCCCCTCTTCCTTATTATAATAGGCTTGAGCTACAGCTGTATTGGGTTTATGACTTCCTGAAGGACTAACTCCTTCATATTTGTAATAAATTTTAGCAGGAGTATCTAAAGCTTTTTCTAATCTTCTAGCCCTATAGAGAGGGGTTGGTCTCCATTGACGATATATATCTCTCACTTCATCAGGTATTTCAATTAATTTATCAGTGCTTACTTCTTGCATTATTAATTTCATTGGGAATAGAGGTGCTAAATCCTCAGGGCCTATCGGCTCTCCTGTGCCAGGATTTAACGGTGGTGCTAATGGAGTTGGCAGATCAGAACATATATTGTACCAATGAGTGGGCATATTCTTTTCATTAAGTACTATTTTGACTCTATCTTTTGAATAACTGCTTTGATCCATTTCAGATAGGACTTCTTGACCCCCTTTTTTGAACATTCTTCTCTCCTTTAAAAACTTACTTCTTTGACCAAATACCACGATCATGCATTAATTTAATTTGTTTATCAATAACTTCCTTCTTATACTCATCATGTCTCATAGGCTTATTTTTTAGATACAGATTTTTAGGATATATGGGATCTTTATATAATAATTGGTATAATTCGGTTCTAATATCTTTTATCCAATTATCCCATTGGGCGCGATTTCTATGATCCCTTAGTGCTTGTATATTTATCACACCTCCTAAATAGGTAGAAACTCCACCATATTCTTGTTTTCCTACAATTTGACCTTTATAATCAATAAGATAGGATTTTCCACCAAAAGTATCTATTGGCGTATCGGCTCCTCCGTGTAGATAGTAGGTTCCCATATTTGGTGCTATTACATACATATTATTATCTAAAGCGCGCGCTCTACTTTGTATCTCATATATATCGTTTCCTGTGGCAGGGTGTGGATAAGATGCTCTGTATACTACTTCTGCCCCATTAAGCGCCAATGCCCGGGCATTTTCAGGATAAGAACCTTCATTTGCCATCATAATTCCTAACCTACCAATTTCAGTTTCAACTACTGGCCAAAATGCATCCAAATTATTGCCATATTTATTTATCCACCAATCATAAATATCATGGGGACAGACTGAATGTTCTACAGGAAATAAGGGAGAAACCTTATAATGTACTAATATAACTTCTCCAGTGGGATCTATAATAAAACCACAATTAAAAAATCTGTTAGGCCAATCAGGATGTTTAGCTTTTGCTTGAGCTATTATAAAACTATTATATTCTCTTGCTATTCCTCCTAATACATCTGTTTCCCAACCTGGTATATCTATAGCACAGGTTTTTGCAAACTCTTCATGATCTACATCTAAGACTTCATCATTAAATCCCTGTAATGCTCCTTCAGGAATAGCTATTAATCTTACTGGCAAATCCAATCTGGATAACCATGATGCCGCTTTAGATAAACTTTTAAGATGAGTCAAATTATGTTTTATATCTGCTCTAACTCTAATTCCTCTAACTGTAGGTATTAATCCAACAGCAGTATAAGGTTTAATAGTCATTTATAAATCCCCCAATAATTAAAATATTTATTGGAAAGGCTGATTTAATATATTATTTCAGGTGAAGTCCACTTATTTCTTTATATTTAATTTTTTTAAATTCTGAAGAAATATTTTTACTACATCACTTGTACTTGCTTTTCCTCCTAAATCTGGAGTAAATGGCCCTCCTTCTTCTGCATATAGATTTATTAATTTAAAAATTATATTGGCTGATTTTTTTTCTCCTAAATTATTTAGCATCAAAGCTGAACTCCCAAGAGCCCCAATTGGATTAGCAATATTTTTTCCTACTATATCAAAGGCTGCTCCATGAATTGGTTCAAACATAGAGGGAACATTTTTATTTAAGCTTAAGTTAGCTGTAGCTCCTAAACCTAAACTTCCCACTAAGGCTGATGCCAAATCTGATAATATATCCGCATGTAAATTAGTAGCCACCAAAACATCTAATTTTTCAGGAGCACTTACCATTAATGCAGCAGCCGCATCTACTAAGATAGTATTAGTTTTTACTTTAGGAAATTTCTTACTTATTTCATGAAAAGATTTATCCCATACTTTCATCCCGTGCCTTTGAGCATTCGATTTTGTAATCAGTGTAAGTGTCTTTGCTGAACGAGAATTAGCTAATTTAAATGCATATTCATGAATTCTATTACATCCTTTTTTTGTAAAAATAGAAATTTCTGTTCCTGTTTCATTAGGTAGATCTTTATGTATTATTCCTCCTGATCCAGAATATTCTCCCTCACTATTTTCTCTAACTATTATCCAATCAATTTTTTTGGCTAAATCATGATTTAAAGGTGATTTAACACCTGGAATAAATTTAGACGGTCTAATATTAACAAATTGATCTAATTTTTGGCATATTTCTAGTCTTAATCCCCACAAAGTAATATCGTCTTCTATTTCTGGATCTCCGACAGCTCCAAATAATATTGCATCAAAATTTAATAATTTTTCTATGCCATTGTTAGGCATCATAATTCCATGTTTTCTAAAATAGTTGCTCCCCCATGAAAATATGGTTTTACTTATCTTTACTCTTGTAAGATCAAGAACTTCTTTAAGTATAGTTAAGCATGCATCTATAACTTCTTTTCCTATTCCATCACCTGGAATAATTGCAATCCTATATTTATAATTTTTATTATTATTTTTCATAAATATATCCTAGTTTATATAATGTTAATTAGAAATAAGTATTTTATGGAGCAAAAATGATAGATTATACTGATGATTTTACCGGAAAAGTAGCTGTAGTAACTGGAGCTGCCAGTGGAATAGGAAAAGAAACAGCAACTAGAATTTCAAAAAATGGAGCTAAAGTTGCGTTGTGGGATTATGATGAAAAAAATATAGAATTAGTGTCGGAAAAAATTGGGAATAATTCTATCCCATTGAAAGTAGATGTTTCTGATGAAAATTCCATAAAAAATGCTGCAGAAATAGTTAGAAATAAATTAGGAACCCCATCTTTATTAGTTAATTGTGCTGGAGTAGCAGGAGCTAATGCTACAGTAGCGAACACTGACCCAAATGAATGGAGAAGAGTAATAAATATAAATCTAACAGGCACTTTTTTATGCTGCAGAGAGCTAGTTAGTGGAATGGTAAACAATAATTATGGTAGAATAGTCAATATTGCTTCTGTTGCAGGAAAAGAAGGAAATCCTAATGCTGCTCATTATAGTGCTTCCAAGGCTGGAGTTATAACTTTTACAAGATCTTTAGCAAAAGAAATTTCGAGCTCGGGGGTTCTAGTAAATAGTATAACACCTGCAGTCATAGATACCAAAATGTTGGCGCAAGTTAGTAATGCACATAAAGAATACATGGTTTCAAAGATACCTATGGGAAGAATGGGAAAAACTTCAGAAGTGGCAGCACTAATTTGTTGGCTATTATCAAAAGAATGTTCTTATAGTACTGCAGCTACATTTGATTTGTCTGGTGGAAGAGCTACGTACTAAAATATTTTTTGGACTTTAAAATATTTTATCTTTGCTTTTGTCAATATTCTTTGTAGTATTCCATAGGAATATTAGTTATTCTCTGATACTAGTTAAACTTGGGAGAATAGTAGATGTGTTTTATAAATAAAAAAATAATTTTTGTAG